>CAZMRA010000209.1:0-9053 GCA_964568485.1 uncultured Caldilineaceae bacterium
CCACTGAGTGGATCGTACCCATCCTCATGGCTGGCGAGGATGCGCGCACTGTATTGCTCGCGTGCGCGGGCCACCTCCCCTTGTTGCAGAGCCACAAAGGCGTTATAAACAGGCGTCGCCGGTTCATCCGCTGTGCGGTACGTTAATCTTTCTTCCTCTGGGCTGCCGCGGCTCACAGTCACAATCGCAGCTACCAAGAGCAGACCAATCGCTATCAGTACAATCCACGTAAACTTGTCAATGCGCATGATTTATTCACCCGTTTGGTATTCGCTCAGCTCGAAGCTTCCCTGGTTACGGCCATCAAGATACTTGACCAGCACACGGCTAGAATCATCGGTAATCCAGGCTGTGGTTGTGTAGTCACGTGTACGCAATTCAACCTTAAACGTTGAGAAAAGACCCGCAGGCACGGAAACTTCTTCACGGCTGCGCACCACGACAGTATACGTTTCTAACAAGCCAACAACTGGTAAATACGCATTGATTCGAGTCGCATAATTGACCTCTAACGGCAGCGCACGCGCTAGCATGATCAAAACATTGCTGTCACGCGCATCGCTGGGAATGCTAGCTCGTTCATAGGTCGTTACATTCTGCGCCGTGGTCAACTCCATATCCACCTGGCCACTGTTATAGATAGCAGTGACCATCTCGTTTCCCTGCTGAAAACCTGTCGAGCGGATCAACTGTGAACGGAGTGGGCGTAGCCCCGCATTCATGCTCACATTGACAACTTCCGTCGAACCTTGGGCCACAATCTCGCGCTCAATCAGCCAGCCATTGTCGAGCGCAGTCATGCGATAACGGGCCGTCCCGGCATAACGCCCATTCACATCGGTGATCTGAAAGAGACTTTGTTCACCGGCTTGCCACGGCGTTTCTGCCCAAGTTAACGGTTGGGGGGCTGGTTGACCACAAGCACCGATCAAGAAGGCCAACATCAGCAGCCAAGTAATCTTCAAATGACTGCGCCTGTGCGCTCCTGTTCGACGTAGCCAACCAAGCAAATGTTCCCCCCTTAGACGATATCTCAACCATTTACTCCATACCTTACGCGGCGCTTGCATCCCCCCAGAGAAGCCAACTTGCTGTTCATGTCTTTCAGGGGTATGGGCTCGCGTCAGGTTTAAATCAATCATCATCGCTGTTCTTGCATCCAACGAATTGCTGCGGCCGCCAATGCCGCAGCGCCAATCGGCAAAGCATTTTCATCCATCCGAAAATCGGCGCGATGGACAGGATAATATTGGTCGCCCCAAGCCGGATCATGCACACCAAGGCGCAGGAAATTCCCCGGCGCCACCTGCGCCATGTAACTGAAATCTTCAGCCCCCATGCCCATATCGGCCACCTTGACGTGATCCTCACCTAACAAGTCGCGCATGGCCGACATCATGATCTCGGTGGCCTCGGGCGAATTGACCGTCGGTGGATAGCCTGGATGCAAACGATACTCGGCCTTGCCCCCTAGCGGCTCGATGATGCGACAGGCACGCTCTAGTTCATCAAGCAACGTTTGTCGCCCTTTCTCGGAAAACGAGCGGATGGTGCCGGTAAGTTCGACCGTATCGGGGATGACATTGTTGACTGTTCCGCCGTGAATGGTGCCGATGGTGATCACACCAGGTTCAAGAGGGTTGAAACGGCGACTTACAACTTGGTGAATGGCATTGATCACATGGGCCGAGAGTGCGATGGGATCGACCGAATAGTGGGGGCGAGCGGCATGGCCGCCAGAGCCAACAATTGTCAACTCAAACTTATCAGCTGCCGCCATCATTGGGCCCGGTCGAGTCGAAACTGTGCCAGTATCATGCAGCGGATCAACGTGCAGTCCAAAGACTGCGTCCAGACCTTGCAAGGCCCCCTCTTCGACCATGCGCATCCCCCCAGATTTTCCCTCGCTATCTTGGGCTTCTTCGCTCGGCTGGAAGAGTAGACGAATATTCCCCGGCAAGCGCTGTTGATCAGCCAATTCTTTAAGGATGGTGGCCGCACCGAGCAACATCGCAGTATGAGCATCATGACCACAGGCATGCATGATCCCGGGACGGGTGCTATCAAATTCGCTACCGTTCGCCTCCAGAATGGGCAGCGCATCCATATCGGCACGCAAGCCCACGGTAGGGCCAGAGCCGCCGGGGATGTGACCGACCACGCCGGTCTTGGCAACTTCGGTGTCGGTCTTGATCCCAAGGTCGAGCAAGATAGTATTGACGAAACTGCCTGTGCGATGTTCAGTAAAGGTCAATTCTGGGAAGCGATGAATTTCGCGCCGCCAACTGCGGATCTTTTCGTGCAATTGTCGTGCGCGCGCCAGTAATTCCTCGCTGGTGACCGGTTGAGCTGAGGTTGTCATTGCAAGCACCCTTTTGGCTAAATAGATTTATAGTTAATCTGAAACACCCGCACAACGCCAGAGCGACGTCGAGCGGGCTGGATTCAACCTATTCTTACCTTCTAAACAACAGCGACGGAAAGCACAAAGTAAGCTCAGCATTTAGGGAAATGAGCCAGAGGGCAAGATAGCACATTGTAGCAAATGTGCTTTATACCTTTCGGCGCGCCCCTGAGTAACTTCGTACGAGGTTGTGTGATAACAATTCAGTTACTAGCAGTCGCCCAAATCAGTTGTGACGCGTGCAGATTACAGTTACCTGCACGCGCAGAAATTTTGAGACAAGGACTGGTAGATCAGTGATGGTCGTGCCCAGCACCATGTGCATGGCCGTGCGCTAATTCTTCCGGCGTAGCAGCCCGAACCCCCACAATCTTTACCTGAAAGTGAAGCGTTTCACCGGCCAAGGGATGGTTAAAGTCTAAGACGACTTCATCGTTATCACTTTCAACCACTTGTGCCTGGAAAATATGTCCAGACTCTTCATCCTGCAAATTTAGCAATTCACCTTCCGTCAGATCGGCTTCAGGAGGGAAAGCGTCGCGCGGCATGGTCTGTACTTGATTATCATCATATTGACCATAACCATCTTCGGGTGCAACAACCACTTGTTTCTCGGCACCCACGTTCAGCCCAGTCAGTTCTTGCTCCAAACCAGGGATGATCTGCCCGTGCCCATGCAAATATTCCAACGGTGCCCCAACTTCCGAGCGGTCGATTTCCTGACCGTCATCCAGGGTGAGTACATATTCGATGCTGACCACCACATTATTCGTGACGGTTTGTGTTCCTTGTGTCATAGCGACATCCTTTGATTTCTCTCAAAACGACAATACCTTTGTGAGGTCGTCACCTGCAAGAGATTACCATTTTGAGATAGCTGCTTATAACTCGGTCGAATGGGCCGCGGATCAACCGCCATGCACAGCATCGCGCTGTCGATCTCCCGGTCAGCGATAGTAAATATAGCCGTCGTTAGCCTAACGCACTTCGGGCTCGTCGTCAAGAAAAAATAATCCATTTAGGGAGCGAACATTGGGCACAACTATTGGGCATAGGGAGGAGAGTCGGTGATACTATTCCTATTGGTTATAAAGAATCAACCACAACTTCAATCTACACGAAATAGATTGACACTGGTACCATCTACTGTTAGAATAGCCAACAAGTGGGCATATTTAGTGAGCTCAATGAATTATTTATTCAGGAAAGGGAAAGCTTGTGCCGGGACGAGATCCTCACCACGCAACGGCGCAGCCGATAAATCCGCTCTCCAGCGGTTCGATGGCAGCAGTACAAGCACGCGAAGCGCGTCGTCGCTTACACTTGCGCCGCTTGCTGACCCATTCCCCGCGCACTGTATTTGATGTGCTAGCCCGCCTAACTCGCTTACCCGCTGCCTTCGCCCTCACCTTACCGGTGCTTTGTGGCGCAGCGCTGAGCTGGTGGGAAAGTGGCCAACTCAACCCACTGGCGCTTGGCTTAAATTTTTTCGCCACCTTGAGTTTAGCCCTGGGCATGCATGCCCTGTATGAATACCGAGATTATCGCCGGGCGGTGGCAGCCCATGCTCTAGACGAGAACGATCCTATTGTCACCGGCTATGGGCTGCTGGTCCGCGGCCTGATCGACCCTAGTATCGCCCTGAATTTGGGTCATATTTTATTGACGATCAGCGCGCTCTGCGGTTTGTGGTTGCCGATTTTGGCAGGCTGGCCAGCCTTGGCTTTTGCTGGTTTCAGTATTCTGTTGATCTATTTTTATGCCAACCCGCCCTTGCGCTATGTCAACGTGGGGTGGGGGCTAGGCGAGCTTGGGCTCTTTATTGGGTTTGGTGTACTGCAAACCATCAACAGCTACTATATTCAGACCCAGACCATCACCAGAGAGGCCATCTTCATCAGCCTACCGCTGGGGTTGCTCGCCACGCTGCTCTATCACAATTACAATCTCTTATTCGAACGCCGCGATTGGCTCATTCGCAAGCGGACATTGGTGGTTGAGCTTGGCCCGTTGCGAGCACTCGACCTCAGCGCCCTATTGTTTGTGCTGGTCCACATTGCCATTGTCGCTATTGTCAGCTTAGCCCGCTTGCCATTTAGCACGCTGGTTACTTTGATTGCATTGCCTGTAGGGCTAGGTGCCTTCGCCCACGTTGATCGCGACCGGCTTGCGCTCGAAGATCTCTATCAAATCTACAAAACTGGTCTCCACGCCACGTTCTGGACAGGGCTACTCTTCTGTCTGGCACTCGTGATTGCTACACTCTAAGCATTCAAAGTTTATCAACCATCATACCGCGCTCCCCTTGATGGCAAGGCGCGGCAAATCGATTTGGGCGGTGCTGATGGCGGCCTGTAGCCTCGACACTCTCAAATTTGTTATTACAGCAGACCAAGTGACCACTTCCTTGACGCCGTTGACCCGACGCGATTTTTTTCAGCTCACCGAACGCTGTCAGGCCGATGCCAGCGAACTCGCACGCTACGATCAGGGCCATGTAAACCTGGCCCAATGTCATAAATTTAATGCCTGGTTGCAGCAATTGAAGGGTTACGATCTACTCGCTGAGCCGCTACGTACGCTCGCCCCAGCGCGGCCGATTACGCGCTGGCAAGTCATGACCTTGGCGGTTGTGCTTGGCTTGGTAGGGATGCTCTTTCTGGCAAGTCGCGGGGTACGTACACTGAACTACTCCTACTTCTACTTTCTAGTGCTCTTTCTCCTCTATTTTATCCCTCAACGCCTCTATGGCACCACCATCGAACTGCTCGAAGGCAAGCTGCTGCGGATTGTCGATCTCCTCGACGAGCTGTTGCAGCGGGGTGATCTTGAGTTTAGCGAGGCTGCCTTTTTCCAAGCCAAAGAAAATCTCAGCGCTGCGCGCCGAGAACTACGCCAGCAGATCGATCTCGCTCACCGACGCGGGGGATAGCGCCGGTTTATTCGGGCGGGACGGGGAACTCTAGCGGTGCGGCAAGTTGCCGCAAATCAGGGCCCGTATAGAACCCGATCAATAGCCGAGCAGGATCACTATCGGCGGGCAGGTACAGCTCCTGGCGTACCAGCAAACGATCGCCCACTTGCCAATGCGAAGTTGGATAATAGACGCCACCGACGAGATGATCCTCTTGAGCGATCTTCTCTCCAGCTTCGTCAAAAAGCTGCATCGTCAGCGTGTAATCTGCGTCCAGCGGCTGAAGCACCGCCCAGTGGAGAGCCAGCGCAACCGTATCGGTGAGCGGCATACTCGTACGCTGCCAGTCGTAACCTAGCAACTGTAGGGGGCCAATCTCGGCCTCCAGCGGATATTGGGGCGGTTGTGTGGTCGCCATGCCTACCACCTGCACCAAAGGCGATTCTGCTGGCTGTAGTTCAAACTTGATCTCCAGCCCCGGCATGGGTTTGATTAGATAGAGCGGCTGCTCGCTGCGCTGCTGCCACGCATATTCTACAGTGGCGCCAAGCGTGGCAAATGCTGGGCCTGGGTGGATCAACGGGAAGAGGCCGGTCAAGTCGCGGCCACGACCTTCCACTGCTTGCAGATAAAAGAGGGGGACAATTTCGTTGCGATCATTGCTGATCAGAATGGCATTGGATGGTGGCTCAGCCGCCAAGATGGCTTCCCACTGTTGGTGCGCACCGGTCGCATTACTCTGATCCAGCCGCGGGTAATAGTCGCGCAAGAGACCAATCGGTAACAAGAAGCAGGCAAGCGCCGCCACGATGCCAATGCCAGAGACAGGGCTTGCTGGGGCCGACTTTGCCGAGCTCTCTTCGGCCTTGGCAAAGCCAGTTGCCAAGCCGTGCACTGCAAATCCACACCAGATTGCGCCCACCCAGTAGAGCGGAATATAGTAGACCAAGATGTCTTCAATGGCGTAGAAGAGATTGAAGACTTGCTGAATCAGCAGGTATGTGCCGGTCAAGATCAACAAGGGCAGTTGGCGTTGTTGCCGCAGCTGGTACAGGCCCGCGACCAACAACACCACGCCGACCCAAGTAAAGTGCAGAAGCCAGAGTCTACCCGCCAACGGGAGACGCGCCCAGACACTGGCCCAATCATAAAAACCCACCGAGATCGATTGGCCGGTGATAAAGGCCACAAAGGCTGACCAAGTCCCATCGTACAGTGAAAGCACACCATCCCCCAGCCGTTGATGATACCAGGGAGAAGCCTCTGGTCCACTCCGCCACGGGATGTACAGATAGAGCAACAAGGGCCCCGCCAGTGCAATCAACATACCCAGCAGCGTGGGGAGCGAGCGCCAAGCCCGGTGTTCCACTCGCAGCAGCGCGATCAACAAACCGGGGAGAAAGAGCAACGTCATGGCATGATGGGTGAGGGAAAGGCCTACCACGAGCGCCAAGCCGATCAACGGGCGGCTGCGCTCGGCCGCGGGCGTGGCTACCACGCGCTGAAACGCAGCCAGAATCAGCACCAGGAAGAGTAGGTGCAAGCCATACACTTCGGCGATCAGATTTTGGCTCCAAACCGTGGGATTAACAGCCACTAGGACCGCTGCAAAGCTAGCCGCCAAACGGGCTGGAGTATTCACGGGCGCGAACCAGCAGCACATCACGCCATAGAAGAGGGCCACAGCCAATGCCCCGATCACCGCGCTCAAGGCGTTGAGGCCCGTTGCGGGGGCAATCCCAACTAGCGCCAGCAAATGTTGCCAAGCGCCACCGAGTAACAAATAAAGGGGATAACCCGTGGCGTGTGCGAGCCCAAAACGCCACGCCGCGAACTGAAATTCGCCAGCATCGCCGCTCAGCAAACCAGGAGCCAGCGTCCGTAGATAAAGCGCCAGAGCGAGCGCAAAGAGCAACGCCATTACGTAGCGGTCGCTCCGGTTCAAGGGCAAAAATTTGACCATCCGTACCATTTCACCGATAATCTCAACTTCAGCCCAGCGTTTGCGGAATGCCCAAACCGACAACAGCGCGACCGCATGAACCAGGGATAACGCTTATGCAAACGTTGACTGAAGATCTATTTGTTTACAGCTGACACAATTTTCCTGAACAGGATTCAGGCACGACACAAACCCTAAAGCGAAACAGACAACCCAGGCATGACCGGAAATCAATCGACGACAGCATTAGTCGTTGTACCAACCTATAATGAACGAGAGAACATCGAACGACTGGTGACCCGGCTACGGAGCTTGCCGGACAACGTCCATGTGTTAATCGTTGATGATAACTCGCCGGATGGCACTGGGGCCCTCGCCGATGCGCTAGCCGCCAACGACCCGGGTGTCCATGTGATCCACCGGTCGGGTAAACTGGGGTTAGGCACTGCGTACAAAACCGGTTTCGCATTTGGGCTGGCTAACGGTTACGCATTCCTCTGTACCATGGATGCTGATTTTAGTCATAGCCCCGAAAGTTTGCCCGCTCTGCTCGAACAAGCCCGGCGTGGCTATGATCTGGTAATTGGTAGCCGCTATGTGCCTGGCGGCCGCGTGGTCGGTTCGACTGTCATCCGCCAAATGGTCAGTTACGGCGCCAACTGGCTGGCCCATACCCTGCTCGGGGTTACCGCTCGCGACTGCACAGCAGGCTTTCGGTGTTATCGCCGCATCGTCCTCGAAACCATTGATCTCGACCGCATCTTCAGCAGCGGCTACAGCTTTCTGATCGAGCTGGCCTTCCACTGTCAACAGGCAGGCTTCCGCCTGGGCGAAGTGCCAATCACCTTTGTGAACCGCACTGAAGGCAAGAGCAAGATCAACCAAGCCGAAATTTTCAAAGCGTTTTATACCTTGATTCGCCTCCGCACAAGCGCCCTGCCTTGGGAACAGATGGTGGGTTATTATCAACGCCACCGCAATCGACGCCAGCGGCTAGGCGAATAACCCCTCAACGCTCGATCCGCACCCAATCCACCGCCGCGGCCAGCGGACGCCGGTCGGGCTCCAGGCTAATGCGCAAAAAGGCATCTTCGGGATGCACAATGACAGCGGCGCTGCCGGGGGCTGCGCCTTGCACACCGACCATGGCAAAGTATTGGCCGCGCAGGCCCTCCAACGAGAGATCTGCTCCGAGCCCACGCAACCCGGCGACTGCGGCTTCGTTCAGGTAAGCCGTGGCATCGCCATAGCTGACCACCAGCACCAGCGCCCCCGGTTCGATCTGCTGCAGATATTCGGCTAACGCCTCACTTTCAAATTCATTGGCTGTAGTATCAAACCCTTTACGATCAAGCACCTCACCGGTGGCTGGTTCCAGCAACGTGACATTGACCCCGCGCCGCCCGGCTGAACCATCGCTCTGTTGCCCTGCTTCGTCAAAGATGGCGATAAATCCACCATCGGCAAAGCCTTTGAGATCGACATCAATGGGCAATTCGCGGCCTGTGCTACCGATTTGGCGGTTGCCCGGTGTCACTTGGCGCGGCGAAACGGCGTACATCCAAGCAAATTCCAGGCGATTCAGGCCATTGACCAAATTCGCGCCGGAGATCGACCAAGTCGGTTCTTGCCAGCCACCGGTCAGCGTTTGTGTCTCCAACGGCGTACCATTGACCAACAACGTGACCGTCTGCGGCGGCGCATCTGGATAGATGTAGGGCTGCACGCGGGCGGTCACTTGATAAGTCGCCGCGGCATCTACTTGGCGCAGTGGCACAAACAGGCGGCTGCTG
>CAZMRA010000210.1:0-9014 GCA_964568485.1 uncultured Caldilineaceae bacterium
CAGCCGCGCAAATTCAATGATCGGCCGGGCAATCGTGCTATGTGTGCTATTGGCCTGTTGACGGAGCCGCACGATATCGTCCTGCGCAAAAAAGAGCCGGGGATGCGCGCCCAGCGAGCGATCTTCCGGCAACTGTACGCTGCTCGGCGGAAGCATTGGTGTCAATGGCACAGGGTTCGATTGACAGGTGGCTGTCAGTAGCACGAATAGCAGGACCAATCGCTGCGGCCATTTCCAGAAACGCCCATCACTTATTCGGAAAAGAATCTTGGCCATGCCCATTTCTGTGTCGGCTTGGTGACTGAATGGCCAACCAATTGTTCATAAGCAGCCAACAACGGCGGGATCGAATAGTGCCAGCTCAATGCTTGTTCTACGCGCTGGCGTCCCAATTGCCCCATCGCCTGCCGCCGCTCTGGATCGTCGATCAGCGTGGCGATTTGGCGGGCAAAATCGGCTTCGTCATTGCGTTGGGCATAGACGGCTGCCCCTTGCGCGGTGGCGCGGTGTTCAGTCAGATCAAAGGCGACAATCGGTTTACCCAGGGCCATATATTCGCTCATTTTGATCATGCTGCTGCGATCGGTGAACGAATTGTACGGGTCGGGATCGAGACAGATGTCGGCACTGGCCAGATACCGCAGCACGTCCTCGCTCGACACCCAGCCGGTAAACCAGACATACTTGGTTAACTGCAACTGCTGCGCCAACTTTTGCAGCGAATCCCAAGCATTGCCCCGACCGATCAAGACGGCGTAAAAATCGGTGCGCCCCAGGGTGTAGCGCAAGTAATGCAGCGACCGCAGGAGATAATCCAAGCCATCGTGCTGGCCCATGTCGCCAACATAGCCCAAGATCGCCTGCCCACGCGCCCGCAAGGTTGGGTCTGGGCTGGCGGTGGCAAAGCGGGCCAGATCCGGCCCGTTGCGTACGATGTAGATTCGCTCGGGTGGAACGTTGCCCCGCTCCAGCGCCACTTGCCGATACGATTGGTTCGTGCTGATCACCCGGTCCGCAAAGCGCAGCGAAATCTGCTCGAAGAAGCTCAAAATGCGGTACAGCCAGGGATTGGCGCGTTCGCCATAGAGCGCCAAATACATATCCGACGCTAGATCGTGGTGATCGAACACATATTTCTTGCCAAAGAGTTTGTAAAAGAGCGCAATCACCACCAGAAAATCGGGCGGGTTGTGGGTGTGCACAACGGCAAACCCGTGGCGCAACCAGACAAAGAGCGAAAGCACAAACGCAGCCAGCAATGAATAGCCATACTCGGCGAGATAGCCAATCAATCCGTTGCCGGTTGGCGGCGCGGGGTAGCGATAGACGTGGACGCCCCGGTAAATTTCGTGCCAGGGTTGCTGATCGCCGCGCTGGCAGACCACAAACACACCATAGCCGGCTTCCACCAGGGCAAGCGCCTCGCGCCGGACTCGCGCATCCTGCGGGAAGGGATTGTTCTCCAACAGCATCAGCACATTCGATTTAGATACAGGATTCATAGGCACTTGGTATGGTTATCCCAACTTACACTGCGGCCAGGTTGCCGACGCCAATGCGCTGCGGGAGCGGTGCAATCTGCGGGCTGAGGTTGGCTGTTTGTTGCTGCTCCAGCCACACTTGGAAGAGCAAGATCGCCCAGAGCCGATGGGCCCATTGGCGGCGTCCACTGAGATGTTCTTGCCACGTCGTGCGGACCATCTCCACCTGGAAGAAGCCAGCTTGCTGTAAGCGGCGGGCGTCGAGTAGTTCTTCGGCCCAACCACGCAAAGGACCGCGCAGCCAATCGGCGATCGGCACCCGGAAGCCCTGTTTGGGACGATCCACCAGCGAACGGGGCACATAGCGATAGAGTAATTCCCGCAGCAGCCATTTGTTTTGCTTCGCCCGCACCTTCATGTGCAGCGGCAGGCGCCAAACAAACTCCACCAGCCGATGATCCAGCAGGGGAATGCGCGTCTCCAGGCTCACGCCCATCGCCGTGCGATCCACCTTGACCAAAATGTCGTCGGGGAGATAGCTCATCATGTCCAGATACATCATGCGCTCGGTGAAGTTGACTCCCTGGGGCCAAGCTTGCGGGGTATGGAAGATCGTGCTGAAAGGGCCACTGTCGGTCACGAGCCGGTTCGATTGGCGCCACTGCGAACTCAGGTCGTGAAAGAGTGCTTCGGGTGTGGCGGCAGGCAACACTTCGGCAAATTTGTGTACTTGATCACCCAGGCGGATCTGCTTGAGCGAGGCAGGCAAAAAGGGATGTAGTCCCTGCTGCAAGCCATCCCAACCAGCCGGTGGCAGCGCGGTGAGGGCCCGGGCCATGCCCGAACGCCAGGGTGCAGGCAACGGATTTAACCATTGCCAAACCTTTTCCCCTTGGCGGTATTTATCATAGCCGCCAAATAGCTCGTCGCCAGCATCTCCCGACAGGCTGACAGTGACCTGCTGGCGGGCCAATTGGGCAACCAAGAAGGTCGGGATCTGCGAAGGATCGGCAAAGGGTTCATCGAACAAAGTGGGCAAGCGCGGAATCACATCTAGCGCATCCTGCGGGCTGACGTAGAGTTCGGTGTGCGCCGTGCCGAGATAATCTGCAATGGCACGCGCATGGTCGGCTTCGTTGTAGCGCTTATCGCCAAAGCCGATGGTAAAGGTCTGGATCGGCTGGCTGCTCTGCGCTTGCATCAGCGCGACGATGGTGCTGGAATCGACGCCGCCACTCAGGAAGGCACCGAGCGGCACATCGGCCACCCTTTGCTCGGCTACGGCGCGGCGCAAAAGCTGATCGAGGG
The DNA here is from genome assembly GCA_964568485.1 of uncultured Caldilineaceae bacterium. GTDB lineage: Bacteria > Chloroflexota > Anaerolineae > Caldilineales > Caldilineaceae > CFX5. Next base: position 2,790 of record CAZMRA010000210.1, read on the forward strand.
TCGCCAGTGCTTCGTCATCGCTGCCGGTAAAGGGTGTGCGTTGCCCCGCTTCGACCACTTGACGCAGCGACCAATAGGGTTGTGGCTCAGGAGTGTCGCCCAGGCTGAGCTTATCCAGTTCGAGGGTCAAGATGGTGCCCGGCGGCAGCTTGGCGATCCCTTGATAGATCGAGGTCGGGCTAGGAATGTACTCATAGCGCAAATAACTCGCCAGCGCGCTGCGGTCGATCTCCCCCTGCCAGGCTGGATGTTGGCGCAGGGCTTTGAGCTCGGAGCCAAAGAGAAAGGTCTTGCCCTGCCAGCCGTAATAGAGCGGTTTCTCGCCAATACGGTCGCGGATTAGATGCAAGCGCCGCGTTTGCCGATCCCACAGCGCCATGGCAAACATGCCCACCATTTGCTGGATGGCTGCGGTCACACCCCATTCGGCGACCGCTGCGAGAATCACCTCGGTGTCCGAGCGGCCGCGGAATTGATAGTTGCGCTCCTCCAACTGCTGGCGCAGATCACGAAAATTATAGATTTCGCCATTAAAGACCAAGACATAGCGTCCACAGGCCGAGCACATGGGTTGATGGCCATTGGGCGAAAGGTCGATAATCGCCAAGCGGCGGAAGCCCAAAGCCAGCCCCGCCGGGGCATCCACCCAGGCCCCGGCACTATCCGGCCCACGATGGAACAGCGCTGCCGCCATCTGCTCGATGAGCGTGTTTAGCGTTTCGGGCAATTGATTCGCTTGTGGTGACCAAAATCCGGTAAGACCACACATCGTAATTATCCTTTAGCCTCGCGGCGTCTCATTCCGAGATGCCGCAGATGAGCGCCTACGCATGTTCGGGCTGTGACTTGTCTAAAAAGATCTGTTGCCAAAGTTCGATACTGGCTAAGCCCCAGAGCAATGTGCTGTGATTGGCAAAGCCACTGTCGTGCTCGCGCAATAGATTGGCGACATACTCGGGCCGGAAGAGGCCACGGCGTTGGACCGTATTCGGCGAAAGCAGATCATGGATAAATGAGCGCGCTTCGTGGCGGAACCAGTGCCCAATCGGAATCGGGAAACCGGCCTTTTTGCGGTCGATCACATCGGCGGGTAGCAAATTGCGGGCCACCTGCTTGAGTAGATATTTGCGTGTCCAGCCATTGAGTTTGAAGTGCGTGGGCAGGCCGGCGGCAAACTCCACTAATTTGTGATCCAGCAGCGGCACACGCGCTTCGAGTGAAGCGGCCATGGTGAGCTTGTCCCCGCGCAAGAGCAAATAATCGGGCAGCCAGTACTGAGTATCGACCGCCAACATGCGGTTCAACGGCGTTTTGGCAGTGGTTGTCTCCAGGCGCTCGGCGTATCGTGTTGCCGCACTGATGGTGCCGATGCGTTCTTTTAAGCTATCGCTGATCAGCGCCGCGTGCATGTCATCGTTGAAGAGTGGGAACCAATTGACCAAGCGGCGAGCTTCGTCCGGCTGGCAGAGCGCATAGAGAGCCAGCTTGCCCCGGCGCATACCTGGCAGGCGTTGACTCAAAGCCAACGTGGTCGCTTTGATTGCCGATGGCAGATTACGCACATACGGCGAAACGCGTTCCCCTACATAGCGCGCATAACCCGCAAATAGCTCGTCGCCCCCTTCGCCGGTCAGCACCATCTTGACTTGTTGCGCAGCCAAGGTCGAGAGCATGTAGGTGGCAAAGGTCGCTTGATCAGCGATTGGCTGGTCGAGATGCCAAATCACCTTCTCGGCGAGATTGATAAAATCCGCGGCCTCGACAATGATTTCGTGATGGTCGGTTTGAAACTGTTGGGCGACTAGACGGGCGTAGGGCAATTCATCGCTTTCACCCACCCCGCTGGAAAAACCGACCGAGAAAGTCTTGACTGGTTCATCCAAGACTTGGCTCATCAGCGCGACAATCGTGCTGGAATCGACGCCGCCGCTCAGAAATGCCCCGAATGGAACATCGCTGCGCAAATGCAATTTGACAGATTCCTGCAGGAGATCGGTCAGCCGCTCGGCATAGACACGTTCGCTAAAGCTGTCACTACCCCCATCGACAAACTGGAGATCCCAATAGCGTTTGATTATTAGCCCGCGCTCATTCCAGATCAGCGCATGGCCGGGTGGCAGCGACGAGATGCCTGCAAATAATGTCTGCGGCGCCGGCACATATTTGAGCGACAGATACTGCCCCAGCGCGGTTGGATCGAGCCGCGCTTCCACGCCGGGGTGTTGTAGCAGGGCTTTAATCTCCGACGCAAAGAGTAACTGATTCCCCACCTGCGTGTAATAGAGCGGTTTGATGCCTAGACGATCACGCGCCACAAACAATTGATGACGCCGCGCATCCCAGATGGCCAGGGCAAACATGCCGCGCAAGGCATGCACGCACTCCTCACCCATCTCTTCGTAGAGATGCACGATCGTCTCGGTGTCGCTGTTGGTCGTAAAGATGTGCCCGCGCTGCTGAAGCTCGGCGGTCAATTCCCGATAGTTGTAAATCTCACCGTTAAAGACGGTCACGACCGTGCGATTCTCGTTGTAAACAGGTTGCGTCCCACCTGCGAGATCGATAATGCTCAAGCGACGCATGGCCAAACCCACCGCTTCGGCCACAAAGAAGCCATCTTCATCCGGCCCGCGATGGTGGATCTGGTCGTTCATTTGGCGCAAAAGCGCGGCAATTTCTGCTTGAGGCGTCGCAGGGCTGACTGTACCAACAATCCCACACATACGTTTTTCCTAACTACCTTTGCCCTGCTAAGACCTGCTGATAAATCTGAATGATCCGCTCGGCAACTTGTTCTAGACTTAATCCACGGCGTTGCAGCGTTGCCCGCCCATCGATCTGTTCTGGAGTGAGCGCCAAGACCTGCAGTAGTGACTTGGCCAGCTGGGCTGGGTCACGCGGCTGCACGCTATACCCCGCTGCTCCTTGCAAAAGATATTCGACATCCCCCACCGGTACAGAGACGACCGGTAAGTTGCAAGCCATGGCCTCTTTGACCACATTGGGCGACCCCTCCAACTGGGAAGTGAGGAGCATTGCCTCGCAGGCATTCATATAGCGCGGCACCAGATCGGGCTGGACGTTGCGCAAAGGGACCAGCTCAAAAGCCTGCCCGCTCTGTTCGTTCACCAGCTGGACAGCTGCTTGAGCCAACGGAAAGCCTTTGCGCGGGTTGTCGGGATTCCCAGGAAAGAGCAGATAGCGTTTGTCGGTCGGCCAACCCAACGCTTGCTGCGCCTGTTTGCGGTCTTGCGGGCGGAAGAGGGTTAGATCCACGCCATTTGGCACCACATGGGCCACTACTGGTTGAACGATCTCAGCCATCTCCGCAGATTTTACGATCACCGCGTTGACCCCGCGCGCCAACCAGCGATCAATCTCCACCACCACCCGGCTGGCCAGACTGAGCCTGCCCGTTTCATCGGGCGTGCCCAAAATATCATCCCCCATAAACGAGACAACCAATGGCTTGCTAACTTGCATGCGGGCCAGCCAGCCACAAAAGCCGTAATGGGCGTGGATCAGGTCGGCTTTGGCAGCACGGGCCCAAAATTTGGGCAACAATTGCAGATACTTCACCTTGGGTAAGCCACGCATCTCCAATACATCGATCTCCACACCACTTGCTTGCAAGGAGCGAATTTGGCGGCTCAATGGCGGCATGGTCATGGTATCCGGATCGGCGCTGGTTGGCAGTGGCGGCACCACCATCAAGACACGCATACAACCTCCGGCACCAGCAAGTGATAGAGGATCATCGCCAAGTAGCGTGGGTAGGAACGCCGATCCGAGAGCAGGCCATAATCGCGGCGCGAGTAGAGGAAATCTCCCGCCGGGCGTTGTTGGCTCAGCACATATTGATACAAGCGTTCGGCCAGTGGTGCACAATCGGGGATGCCCAGTTGCGCCGCTTGGTGAAATGTCGCTGCGGCTGCAGCAGCGTGATAGGTGACCGCGCGGTGGTGGTTGCCGCATTGATAGTCCAAATGGCCATCGGATGCAACGCCAGTGCGCAGAAAGTCGAGCACCTTGTGGATGATGGGTAACAGCTCAGCGTCACCAGTTAATTGGAAATAGCGAATCAGATCGAGACAGGCAAAAGCGTTGTATTGGAAGCATTGAAAATGGGGACGCTGATATGAAGGATTCTCCGCATTGCCAACCATGTAGGGAAATTCGCCCGTCGGCTTTTGTACACTGCGGATAAAGTTCAACAAACCCGCAGTTGGGGCAAGAAAGGAGGCATCTCCGGTGACATCGCTCAATTCGGCAAAGAAACGCAGCACGATCATCGAGTTGTTGGGCACGCGATGCTGGACTCGATTGGCAAAATAGTTGATCGACAAGGCTTCGCCTTGTTGTTGAAAGCCGATGACATTGATCAAATAGTCGTGCCATTGGAGGACGCTATTCAGATAAGCGGGATCGCGCAATTGGCGGTAGGCTTCAATCAACCCCAGGCAGCCCCAAGTTCCTTCGGCCGTTGCCACTCGGCCCCGCCATTCAGGATTGGGGTAGTCCCAAGCACCGTCGGGCCGTTGCTCGGCTAACATCGAATTGGCGCAAGCGATTGCAATGGTGCGATAAGTTGGGTCGTCGGTGCATCGCAAGAGGGCCAAGTTACCCAGCAACCAATAGCCTTGCCCTTGTAAATAATAGAGATCATCCCGCCAAGGGAAGTGCGGGAGATAACTTTTTACAAAGCGCCCAATGCGGTAATTTAAGCGGATGCCGGGGTCCGGGCCGCGTAATTGATTGTCCTGCCAATGATGCTGGACAAGGTAGTGATGCAATTGTTGGGCGACGGCGAGAAAATTAACCATAAGTTGCAATTGCCTGTTGATATACTTGTGCGGTTTGGCGAGCCACGGTGGCCGCCGACCATTCACGTTCGACTTTATGTTGGCCATTGCGCCCTAATCTCTGGCGCAATTGGGGGTCTTGCAGTAAGGTGAGTACGGCCGCGGCCAGTTGTTGTTCATCGCGCGGGGGTACGAGCAAGCCGGTTTGGCCGTGATCAACTTGTTCGCACAAGCCACCCACTGCACTGGCAACGACCGGCTTGCCAAAGGAATAAGCAGTTGCGATCACGCCACTCTGCGAGGCCTCGATGTAAGGCAAAACCACCAGCCCGGCCTGTTGAAAGAAGTGAGGAATCTGCTCATCGGGGATGAAGCGATTATGCACCTCAAAGCGCTCGGGGTTGCGCATCAATTGCCGGTAGGGGGTAAAATCTTCGCCCTCTCCGGCAATGACAATCTTGGTGGTAGCATGCTGCGCACTGATCAAGGGCTCGGCGCGAATCAGATATTCCAAGCCTTTGTAGGGCCAGATTCGCCCGAAAAAGAGGATCGAATCTTCCTCGTTGTTCGTGGGTTGGATCTGATTGGTGTCGCCACAGGCCAGATGTGGAATGACCGCAATCTGCTTGCTCGAGAGGGCTGAATCCTCGAGCAAGATCTGCTTGACCGGTCCATTGTGCGCGATCAACTGATCCGCTGCCCGGAACCCGGCTTGCATCACCCATTGCGGCGTGTTGGCTGCCCCCCGATCACCAGGATGGGGGCGCGCATCGTGGACGGTCAAGACGCGTGGGTAGCGGTGCAAGCGCGGCCACAAGAGCGTGTTGAACCAGAGATGTCCATTCTGGAGATGGATCACATCGGGCTGGACTTGCTGGATCTGCTGCCAGATCCAGCGCAGCACCCGCAACTGTTGATATGGCTGGCGCAGACGGGGCTTGTGGAAGGGATGAAAATCCACCGCCGGATGCAAGAGATGCCGATACGGGGCCGCCAATTGCTCAGGCAAGATCAAGCAGACGGAGGCTTCTTCCACCAGGGCGCTGGCCAAGCGAATGCAATATTCGCCGAAATCATAGGAAATCAACACGACCCGCGGTTTGTTTGTGCGCTGTGAGTTCATAGCACACCTCCTTGGCGCGCATCCGTGGACGCCGAGTTAAGCGCCAGCGAGGTGGGGCGATAAGCGGCTTGCCATTGTTGCCAGCCCCCTTTCCCCCAAACTGCCAAACCCAAATAGAGGACTGCATAGCCAACGCAGGCTAGAATCCAGCGCAACCAGATGATCGGCACCGGTAGCCAAACGAGTAGCCCCGCCATGCCCAGAGCTGCGACGAGCGCAGGCCAGAGCAGTGGCAGCAATCGCAGTGGACCGAGTAACTTGGCCACGGGCAGATAATGTTGCCCAACATTGAGCAAACCA
>CAZMRA010000211.1:0-8789 GCA_964568485.1 uncultured Caldilineaceae bacterium
GGTGCGGGCGGCGCGGCGCGCTTCGTGCAGCAGCATCAGTGCTAGCAAGCCCAGCGCTTCGGGCTCGGGCAATAACGCCACTAATAGCCGCCCCAAGCGGATTGCCTCGTCGGAGAGGTCCGGGCGAGTCAAGGAATCGCCCGAGGATGCGCTATACCCCTCATTAAAGACCAAGTAGATCACCTGAAGCACGGCATAGAGACGAGCGGGCATCTCGGCCTGGTTGGGCACTTCGTAGGGAATTTGCGCCTCGCGGATCTTGTTTTTGGCCCGCACAATGCGTTGTGCCAACGTGGCCGGCGAGACGAGAAAGGCATGGGCGATGGCCTCGGTCGTCAACCCGCAAACTTCGCGTAGCGTCAAGGCGACCCGTGCATCTGGTTGCAAGTCGGGGTGGCAGCAGGTGAAGATCAAACGCAGGCGGTCGTCCGCGATCTGATCATCTTCGATATCGATGCTGTTGCTGGTCTGATCTAGCTGCTCGGCCAGATCGGTCAGCGCGGCATCAAAACGGGCCTGGCGGCGCAGCGTATCAATCGCTTTGAAGCGCCCTGCCGAAACCAGCCACGCCCGCGGATTATCGGGCAATCCATCCTTGGGCCATTGCTCTGCGGCCGCGCGAAACGCATCATGCAGCGCATCCTCGGCGAGATCGAAATCACCTAGCAGCCGCACCAGCGTGGCGTAAATGCGCCGAGCCTCATTGCGATAAAGCAGATCGAGCGTTTCGTGGATGGTTGGCTGCGTGTGAGTGGTCATGATCTCGACCCCATTGAATGCTATGCTGACTAAAATAACGAAGACCGCCCTGGTGGACGGTCTTGCGCCCCGAAGTTCATGGGGAATCTGTTGCTATGGTAGCAGGATTGGCAAATTTTTCCAAAACGCCGCTTTTGCTGACCTGTGCCCGGCGCAGCCCCGCCTGCTTACTTTAACGGCGGCAGCCAGCGCTGGTGAGCTTCGAAGAGCTCATCCACCATTTGCCGGGTCTCATCCAGCGTGCAAACGGCCGCAGTCAGCGGATCCAACTGCACAGCTTGGTAAACATAGTCGCGTCTGCCTTGTTTCACGGCCTCGACTATCACTTCTTGGACATTCAGATTGGTGCGGTTGAGGGCGGCCAGGGGCGCTGGCAAATCGCCCACATAGCAGGGATGAATGCCCGTGCCATCCACCAAGCAGGGCACTTCGACACAGCTATTGGCCGGGAGGTTAGTAATCACGCCGTGATTGGCCACGTTGCCATTAAAGCGATAGGGCGTGTTGGTCTCGATGGCGTTGAGAATATCCGCACAATACTCGTGGGTGCGCTCCAGCGTGAGTGGTGTTTTGTTTTCCACCTCTTCGATCATGCGCTGCTGGTGTTCGTCGCGGCGATTGAGCCAAGCATGCCAGTCGCGGCCGATGGCCGAGGGCAGCTGGTAGCGTTCCAGCAGATCTGGCCGCCGCCGGAAGTACGGAACATACTCCGACATGTGGCGGGTGGACTCGGTCACAAAGGACCCGAAGTGGCGCATGACCTCGAAGCGGACAACGTCGCGCTCATAAATTTCGGGGTTCTCCATGGCTTGGTACAAGAGCGGATAGGCATCACGCCCCTGCCACGTGAACTCGAGGAACCAGGCCATGTGGTTGATGCCGGCCACCCAATAGCGCACCTCGTCCCGCGGTGCGCCAATGTAATCGGCTAACCGGAAGGCCGTGCCTTGCACGCTGTGGCACAACCCCACATTGCGGATGCCGCTCAGCTCGTTGTCGGCCCAACAGTTCATCACCATCGGATTGGTGTAGTTGAGCATGAGCGCATCCGGGCACAGATCTTCCATATCACGGGCAATGTTGAGGATTTCGGTGCCATTGCGCAGGAAGTAGAAGACCCCGCCCGGCCCCATGGTGTCGCCCACGGAATGGTCAACCCCATACTTGCTGGTGATGGCAAAATCCTGCAAGACGGCCTCGAGCCCACCGACGCGGATCGAAATAATGACATAATCCGCATCTTGCAACGCGACGCGGCGGTCGGTGGTTGCCTGAACGGTCGCGCCAACCCCGGTCTGCTCAATGGCATATTGTGTCCATTCCTCAATAACCTTCAGTGTTTCGGGGTTGATATCCATGAGCACAATTTGGCTATCTTGGAGTGAAGGAACCGTGAGAAAGTCAGAGACAAGTCGCCGCGCAAAGACGGCGCTGCCCGCACCGATAATGGCAATTTTTGGCATGGTCGATTTAGATCCTGTTGATGGGTGTGTGAAGTGTTGATTGGCTACTCCTTCTCGCCACCCGCATAGTATACACACTCGCCATAGGTCCGCAAGTGAACGCTCAGTAGCAAGGTAGGCCGCAGGATAAATGCTGGCTGGGGCCGAGTAACAATTGTTCCTCAATTGATGCAGAATATGGTTGGGCGAGTAATTGCTGCGGTGTCTTTCGTCCAAAGATTAAAATTTGATGAGAATTGCTCCCCTCCCCCTTGACCTTGCCGCAACGTCAACCTTTATGGTGTTCACGTCGTTCCGCAGTACATAGTGCAGACAGGGCGATGCAACACGACAGCGAATTCGTTTCCATCTGCCACCACGATACGAGGATGTACACCGCACCCGCTCCCAGCATTCACTGCAGCGTTTGCCGGTGGTGACTTGAGAAAGGAGTCAAGCCAGGTTTACTGTAGGTGAATTCGCTCGGTTGGCCCAGGTTTCGCAGCGACTGTTGCGTTACTACGATGAGATTGGTCTGCTCAAACCAAGCCAAACCGACCGCTTTACCAATTATCGCTATTACAGCGCCGATCAATTACCACGACTCAACCGTATTTTGGCGCTCAAAGAATTAGGACTCTCGCTAGAACAGATTCAGCGGCTGTTGCGTGACGAAATCGCCATTGAGGAGATGCAGGGTATGTTGCTGATGAAGAAGGCCGAAATCGAGCAGCAGTTGCAGGAAGATCTGCAACGCATCCGCAATATCGAGTCACGCCTCAAGTTTCTGCGCAACGCCGAGACTGAGCAGCCGCTGGATGTGATCATCAAACAGATCCCAGCACAGCCAGTGTTGAGTACCCATATGAAGTTGGATTCGTTTGAGGCTGGCGTGCGGCGCTTTTTTCAACATGTGGTCCCTGCCTTGCCCGATAAAGGTCCTTACGGCCTCTTCTTTGCTATTTGGCACAAGGGTGGCCCCTATGAAAGTGACAGTGAGCTAGAGATCGGGCGGATGCTGACGACCCAAACGCACGAAGCTGTGGCATTGACCGACGATTGGCAGCTTGACTTTCGTCAATTGCCGGCGGTGACGACCATGGCCACGTTTGTCGTGCAAGGCTCAATGGGCGAGATGCATCTTGGCTATAGCGCCATTGGGCAGTGGGCCGAGACGAATGGTTATCGCCTGGCTGGGGCGCCGCGCGAGCTCTTTTTGCGCATGCCGCAGAGCGCAGATATGAGCGACGCGGTTACAGAGATCCAATACCCATTAGAGGGGCGAGACTGATCCAGCAGCCTAAAGCAAGGACATCATGTTTACGACAATTCTGAACACCCAACTTTCGCGTTCGGTCCAGTATGTTACCCCGGTGTGGGCAGATGGCCCGACCGGGCTGTTGGGCGAACTCTATGAACAATTGCAATCCGACTTTATGCCAGGACCAGTGCTCACTTTGCACTCGCCTGTACCGCCGATCATGGGCGGCGTGTGGAGCATCTTACGGGAAACGTTATTGGCCGGCATGGTTGATCGTACGGATAAAGAGCTGGTGGCGGCGACTGTTTCCAAGTTGAACGAATGCCCGTTTTGCGTGGATGCGCACAGTACCTTACTCCATGCCATCGGTGAGCACGAACTGGTCGACGCAATCTTGAGGGGCGACTTTGCCAAGATTCACCAGCCAAGACAGCAGCAGCTGGTCCAGTGGCTTTTTACCAAGACCGACGTGCTGGGGGAGACTCGGCTGCCGTTTCCATTTTCACCGGAAGAGGCCCCGGAGATCCTGGGGACTGCGTTGACTTTCCACTATATCAACCGGATGGCGAATGTCTTTCTGGGGGATGGGCTACTCCCTCTGCCATCGGCACTGAAAGGTGTGTCGCAGCGAGTGTTGGGGGCAACCGTGAGCAAACGCATGGTGCGGACCCTCCAACCGGGGCACTCGTTGCGTTTTGTACCCGCCGCTGAACTCCCCGTGGATCTGCTGTGGGCGCAACCAAATGAGGTGGTGGCGCGCAGTCTAGCCGGGTTTACCCGTATTGTGGAAGAGGCTGGTCTAGCCGCGCTGCCCGCAGAGGTGCGGACGCTGGTCCTGGAGAGAATTCAGCACTGGCAGGGTGAACCTATGGGGCTCAGCCGCCGCTGGGTGGAAGAAGCGGTAGCGCCATTGTCCGTGACCCATCGTGCGCTGGCACGACTGACTTTGCTGGTTGCCCTGGCTTCATATCAGGTTGATGAGCAGATCATTGCTGCGGCACAAGCAGACGGCGCCGACGATCAACGGTTGATCCAGGCTACGGCTTGGGCAAGTTTTATGGCAGCCCGTCGGGCTACACTATGGTTGGCTGAACCATTCACAGAGGGATTACAAAACAAGGAGGTACAGGACAGATGAATGCTTATGTACTGAGTTTATTCTTGCATATCGTAGGGGCATTGGGTCTTTTTGCCGCCATTGGGTTGGAATGGGTTGTCCTCTTCCAAGCGCGGCGGGCATCGAGTGTTGATCAAGTACGCATGTATTTGCAGCTGGCACGTGGCTCCTCTCGCTTGGGGATGCCGTCGATGATCGTTTTGCTACTCTCCGGCGGTTACATGGGGATGACCGTCTGGCACGGGGTAGCGTGGTTGCTGATCTCGTTGGTTGCGCTGGTCCTGTTGGTGATCATTGTGCTCGCCTTTGTGGCGCCGCGATTGAGAGCGATCGGGCAGACCATGGCCGCTACTGCTGGAGTATTCACCCCGGCACTGGCCCAACAATTGCAAGCCCGACCCTTGTGGATTGCCCTGCAAACTCGGCTTGCCATTGCGCTGGGCATCGTCTATTTGATGACCGTCAAGCCCGATCTAGTCAGTTCGCTAATTGCGATGACGGTATTTGTGGTGGTAGGACTGATCACGGGATTACTGGTCTCTGGTTACTCAGCGAATACGTTGGCGGCAGAGCACTAGTTCATAGCTGGCGCAGCTAGGGCACGTTGATTGCTTCATTTTGAACCATGCTGCTCGTTGTATGCAGAACTTGTGCTGGCGTTCGGCCCAACAGGCGCTTGAGCGAGCGAGTGAGATGGGATTGGTCGGCGTAACCGGCCAATTCCACAGTATCGAGGATCGATGTGTTGTTTTGCAGGAGTGTCATGGCGTAGTGGGCGCGGTCGATCTGGCAGATGGCGCTCTGTGTTAAGCCGGTGGCTCGCAGAAAACGGCGTTGGACTGAGCGGGGGGAGAGATCGGTACGCTGCCCTTGCAGCACCGCCCCCACGACAGGATCACAGACGATCAGCCCTGCACGCACCAGGCGCTCCACAAAGACATCGGCGTTGTCAAAGGTGGGTACTTCCCAGGTTTGTCCATGCAACCAGACCTTCCGATCACTGGCTGCGATGGGCAGATGCAGTTCACCATCGACCAACTTCTCTGGGGGCAGATGAGGCATAAAGGTGCCGAGCTTGAAGACAATCCCAAAAAAATCCGCATCTTCCGGCACAGGGGCGAGCATGGAGAATGTCTCCGGCCCACGGATGGTGAGTACCGTGCGATCTTGCTGTTTGGTGATCACCATCCCCCAATGCTTTTCGGCTACCGAGATAAAGGAGCCGCTACCTTGGCTGAAGGTCTGCCAGTAGCCATCCACATAGGGGGAGGTTGATTCTCGCTCTCGAAATTGAAACTCCATCGTGCCAGCTCCGCATGATGCACTAACTGCATCTCATCAGTCAGTGGATTTGTGCTGCAATTTTAGCACAAGTGTGCGGGCGAGCCAAGCAACGACGGACGATGATGGGGGCGCCACCGTCATCGTCCGTCGTCTACTTACCAGGGGAGTATGTCCTCCGCGATCTCTTGAGTCCAGAGCTCGTAGAGCGCTTGGACGCTTTCATCTGGCAGCGTTTGATCGGCGGCGGCGATGTTATCCAGCGCTTGGGCCACACTTTTGGCCCCCGGAATCACCGTGGAAACGCCCGGTTGGGCCAGGCAGAATTGCAACGCCGCGTGAGCCAATGAGCGATCCGACGGGACAAGTTGGGCAAATTTTTCGACCAATTCTGCTCGCCGCTCCAGTTGTTCCGGTGTCCAGCGGCTGCGCACGTCGTCAAAGCGATGATTGCCCCGGTAGCGTCCCGAGAGCCACCCCGAATCGAGCGGCACTTTGACGATCAGCCCCGCGCCTTTATGCTGCGCCGCGGTGAACGCGGGCAGCATCTCTTGGTAAAGGGCGTTGAAGTAGACCTCAAATGCCTTGCTCTGGGTGGTTGCTAAGACCAATTCTAGCTCTTCGCACCAATCGAGCGAGACCCCATATTCACGGATCTTGCCCTCCTGTTTGAGTTTCTCCAGCTCCTCATACTGGGTCGCGACCCGGCCATTCATCAATTCGCGGGGCGGGTTGTGCAGGAGCAGTATGTCCACATAATCAGTTTGTAGCCGCCGCAAGCTGCTTTCGAGGATGGGGCGGATGGCCGCAGTGCTAAAATCCTGGAGCCCGTCGGCGTGGTAGCCCGTTTTGGTGCAGATGACAATCTCGTCTCGGTTAGCAGCTTTCAAGGCCCCGCCCAAAATGGTTTCACTGCGCCCACCGCCATAGCCAGGTGCGGTGTCGAAAAAGTTGCAGCCAGCTTCCAGCGAAGCATGGACAATCTTTTGCGCTTCTTTTTGGTCGTGTAGCCCCCAATCGGGATTGGCGAGCTGCCACGCCCCCAATCCGATCTCCGAAACCATAATGCCTGTATTGCCAAATGGACGCTGTTTCATTGGTTCTCCTTTGTTATATACATTCATAAACAAGTTGCGGATTAAGCCTAACAAAGAAGTGGGATGATGGATAGAGCCAGAATAAGCCAGTTTTGGTAAGACCAATCTGCGATTTTGGGAAAATTGGCATGCTAATGGTTGTGGTTTAAGCTGTGACGACTAGCTAGCAGCGCAGACCAACCTATCCGGCCGCAACGTTCGCATTCGTTGCCAATCCATAAGGGAGTCCCATGCGCATTCCATTAGATCGTCACAGCTCGACCCCGTTATACCGCCAGATCGAAGCCTATCTGCGCGAAAATATTCTCTCGGGCAAGCTCGCCCCGGCAACGCGTTTGCCCGCCACCCGCCAACTGGCGCAGGAGTTGGGCGTCAGTCGCATCACGGCCAACAATGCCTATGCCGAATTGCAGAGCGCCGGATTGATCGACACACGCGAAGGCAGTGGCGCCTATGTGCTCGCGCCGCAGTTCGTGTCGCAACTGCCTGATCCTTCAGCGAATAGTTGGCCACTCTGGCAACAGGCCTTGAGCCCGAGTGAGGAACCTGCTGCGGCGTTGTCCGACCACCACGCCAGCGCATTGGCCAAGCATCCGCAGCCCATCTCCTTTTCCGGCGTTGGCGACCCGCGCGAGTTTCCGATCAAGCAGTTGGGCCGGGCCTTGCAGACGGTGCTGCGCCGCGATGGGGCGGCCGCGCTGGCGTATGGTACGTTTGATCAAGGCTATGCGCCGCTGCGCGCCACCTTGACGCATGTCCTCGCCAGCCAGGGGATCCGCGCTACGCCTGACCAGTTGCTGATCACCTCTGGCTCGCAGCAAGCCTTGACGCTGGTCTGCCAGCTTTTGCTCAAGTCGGGTGATGCCATCCTCGTGGAGAGCCCTACCTACAATCTGGCGCTGGAGCTCTTCCGTGCGCTTGGTTTGCGGATCATCGGCGTGCCGGTCAATGAAAAGGGCATGCGCGTTGAGCTGGTGGAGCCGCTGCTGCAGCAACATCACCCCAAATTGATCTACACCATCCCCAATTTTCAGAATCCGACCGGGGCTTGCCTGAGTGGAGCCCGGCGGCGGCAATTGGTGGCCCTGGCCGACCGTTACAATATTCCCTTGCTTGAAGATGATTTCGTGGGTGATTTGCGCTATGACGGCCGCACGCAACCAGCCCTGAAAACGCTCGATCCAGGTGGGCGGGTCATCTACATCGGCACCTTTTCGAAGATGTTGATGCCCGGGCTGCGGGTGGGGTTTTTGTTGGCTGAGGGACCGGTACTCCAGCGCCTAGTCGATTTGAAGCGGGTCAATGATCTGAGCACATCCACCTTGATGCAGCGGGCATTGGATGTGTATGTCAACGTCGGGCAGTATCAGGCGCACGTGCGCCGCTCGGTCCGGCTCTATCGCCAGCGGCGGGATGTGATGCTCGCCGCGATCCGCCGGGAGCTACCGGTGAGTGGGCAATTTGTGCCACCGCAAGGGGGGATTTTTCTCTGGTTGCGCTTGCCCCCAGGGTTATCTTGTGAGCGCCTGCTCCCGCAGGCCGCCGCCCAGGGCGTGGGCTTTGCTCCGGGTACTCGCTTTTTTGCGCAACCGAGCGAGGGCGAAGCCCATCTGCGGCTGAATTTTGCCACCTGTACGCCCGCCGAGATCCGCGAGGGCATCCGCCGCTTGGCGGTAGCACTGCAGCGAACGAGTTGAATGTGCTAGACCTGAATGGATGTTTGAAAGCAAGAGGGTCACGAAGTGCTTCGTGACCCTCTGACTGTTATCTCCACGTGGGGCGACTTATTCGATTTAGTTCCAGATCGACGACAGCAGTGCGATGATGAGCTG
>CAZMRA010000212.1:0-8750 GCA_964568485.1 uncultured Caldilineaceae bacterium
AGCAATATCATCTGACTGCGGGCTACAGCTACCTGCGCACTGGGGATCCACGCCTGGCTACCACCCATCCGCCGCTGATGGGGCTGCTGGCCGCCTTAGCCCTGCTTCCGCGTGACGATATTCAGCTGCCCTTAGATCATCCAGCCTGGGAGGCGGGCGATCGCTTCTTGTATTCCGATATTTTCCTATGGGAGGCCAACCAAGATCCCCGGGGAATGTTGGAAACGGCGCGGCGGCCGATCATGGTGGTGGGTGGGCTACTGCTGGTGGCGCTCTACTTCTGGGCTCGCCGCTTGCTGGGGAGCGCCGCCGGATGTGGCGTATTGCTGCTAGCCTGTTTCGACCCCAATTTGCTGAGCAACAGCCGCGTAGTCACCACCGATCTAGGGCTGACCGCCTTTTTGTTCATCGCTTTGTGGCAATATTGGCGCTGGCTCGAACGTCCAACCTGGCCCGCGCTGCTCCTCGCCGGGCTCGCCGCAGGATTGGCCATCACCGCCAAGTATACGGGGCTCTTTATCGCCCCGACCCTGGTGCTGGTCGCACTGCTCTATCCTCGCCGCGGGGAGCATGAGCACTATGGGCGCCGTTTGCTGGGCTTGCTGGGGATTGGCTTGCTCGCCCTGCTGGTCGTGTGGGCACTCTTCCGCTTTACGCTCGGGCCGTTGTCCGCTCCTTTCCCGGCGGTGCCCGTCCCGGCGCCCTTCTACTGGCAGCAATTCATCAACACCTTCCGGCGGATTGTCGATTTGCAAGGGGCACGCTACGACTTTTTCTGGGGCGAAGCCGGCAATCAAGGCTGGTGGGCCTATTTCCCCGTGGCCTTGGCGATCAAAACGCCACTGCCCGTGTTGATCCTAGCCGGCGCCGGGATCATCCGTGGGCTACGCGTGCACGGCTGGCGCCAACTCAGCAGCTTAGGCGTGGTGCCGGTGCTCTTTTTGGCGCTTGGTCTTAGCGGCGTCCTGACGATCGGCTACCGTCACATGCTGCCGCTGCTGCCTTTTTTGATCCTACTGGCCGGGTATGCCATTGCCGGGGTCCATTGGCGATGGGTGGCACCGACCAAGCAACGCCTGGCCACGCTGGCGGTGGTGCTCTTGCTCGCTTGGCAAGTCGGCGGCTCGCTACGCATGTTTCCGCATCAAGAGGCCTTTTTTAACGAACTCGCCGGGGATTGGTACAACTGGAGCAATCTGCTGGTTGATTCCAACCTAGACTGGGGGCAGGATCTTCCTGCGCTGCGCCAGGTAATGGATGAACTGGGCATTGCCGATGTGAATTTGGCCTACTTTGGCAAAGCCGTCCCCGAAGTCTATGGCGTGCGCTATCGCCCGCTCTACGGCTATCTGCGTTTTGTCGAAGGGAACGAGCTGAGCGCGTACAACCCTTACACGCCGGAACCCGGTTGGTATGCGATCAGCGCCACTAGCTTACGCCTAGGCCTGATGCAGCCCGACACGCTGGATCTCTATCGCTATTTCCAGTCACTGCGCCCGGTGGCACGCGCAGGCTATTCGATCTATCTCTACCACGTGACTGATCCGCCCAGTACTCCAGTCGAACGACGTGTGGTGATCGGCGAGCCGCTCTATCGCCTCTCGCCCGAGCAGTTGGGAATTCCCGCGCAAGGGCGGGTGCAGGTCAAATGGAGTGCCGACCCGACCGTCGCCATCTATCCATTGGGCGAGGGCTTTGCGCCGCCCGATTCTCCAAGCTATCGGGCGGTTGAAGGCAACTTTGGCGATGTGTTGCACTTGCAGGGGTATGAAATGAGCACCCCGATCCCTGGTCAACCGCTGACGCTCTCCTTCTATTGGCAGGTGGGCAACACCCCAATGCCGCTACCCGCGCCGACGCGCGGGAATTGGCTCTCAGCCTTTGTGCACCTGACGCTCCCCGATGATCCGGCAGCCAAAGTCGCCCAATTCGACGGATGGCCCACGGCGCTGCGTGGTCTCGAAGCAGGAGATGTGCTGGTGCACACGTTGCAACTTGAGCTCTCCGGCGAGCTCGCAGCAGGCACATACGATCTGCTGGTCGGGCTCTACTCGCCGCAATCGGGGCAGCGGGTGGCCGTGTTGGAAGAAAATAACCCCGGTGATTTTTTGCGGCTTGATCCCGTGGTGATCCCATGAACCGATCGCTGCTTGCACGCTGGTGGCCGTCTTTGCTCAGCGGTTTGCTGGGCCTGAGTGGCGCGTGGTTCCTGTGGAGTGCTGGCGGCTGGCTGCTGGGGATGCGCAGCCTCTGGGCCTTTAGCGCCCTCAGTTACTTGCCTACCTGGCAACGGGGCGGATTGGCGCTGATCATCCTCGCGGTTACCCTCTATGCGCTCCTAGCGGGGGATGCCCACCCACTCGTCGGTTGGGGCAAACGTCTCGCCAGCCTGCTCGAACGAATACACAGCCAACCCGCTTGGCGCAGCTTGGGCCTACTGGTGGCCGCGCTGGCCTTTTGGAGCTGGCGCGAGCGGACCTTCCACGGCGATGCCTTGCTCAAGTTGCGGCTACTGAACGAGCAAACGCTGCAAACTGACCCCTATGTGTGGAAAGAGCCGCTGGACAGTTTAGTCGCCTACACGCTGAGTAGCTGGGGCGCCCTGGGTCAACTTTCCCCAGAAACGATGATCGCGCTGGCGAGTGTGCTGGCCGGTTTGATCTACCTGAGCGCCACCGTTTATGTGGCTGTCACCCTGGCTGATAGGCCTGGTCGCCAATGGCTTTATCTGCTCGGGCTGTGGGGTGTGGGCAGCAGCCAACTCTGGTTTGGTCATGTGGAAAATTATAGCTGGGTTACGGCTTTCAGCTTTGCGGCTGCCGCCTTAGCCGTTGGCTACAGCGAAGGACGCAATTCGCTGTGGCCTGTCGGGCTCCTGGCTGGTCTGGCCGTCAGCTTTCATCCGCAAGCAGCCTTTACCCTGCCAGCGCTCCTGCTGCTAATTCGCCGTGAACGCTGGTGGCGCGACACTGCCACACTCCTCGCCGGTGGTTTGGTGGCGACCCTGGGCACTGTCTTGGGGTTGCGCCTGTTGGGGGTACCGTGGCCCACATTCGGCCAAGGCTTTGCTGGGGATGATCAGCTCTTTCTCAGGCCAGCTCAAGCCCTCGCAGCGCATCAAATTTGGGATGCGCTCAACAACCTCTGGTTGATTGCACCGCTGGCTCCGCTTTGGTTCTTGGTGGGCGGCTGGGGATTGGGTCAGCGCGCTCTCTGGCAGAGGCGCAGTTGGCGCTATGTGACCCTCTTTGCTGCGGGCCTGCTCTGCTATCACTTCACCTTTCAGAATGACCTGCCACGCCCGCGCGATTGGGATCTCTTTGCCATTGTGGGCCCGGGCGTAACGCTCTGGGGGTTGCTGACGGGCGAACACTGGTTGCAGCGGATGAATTCCACTTCCTCGGCTATGCGGCTAGCCTGGCCGCCGCTGGCCTTTGCCCTCTGTGTGACCATTGCCTGGGTGATGGTCAACCACACCGTCACCTTGATCCAGCCCACGGCCGCGCAGCGCGACCTCTATAGTCGCTACCAACTGCTTGATCTCACCACGCTGTTGGATCGGGCCACGATCAGCCCGCCAGAGCCGCTTTGCGCAGAGCCCGAGGGCTGCGAGCGGGTAACCCTCACTACCTTCACCATGCCTCAAGATGGGGACAGCCGCCCGACGATTTTTGCCCATGCCCCGGCGCGTATCAGCTTGCCGCTCACCCTGCCCGCTGAAGCTACATTCTTGTGGCTCAGCCCGGCGCTTGATCCGGAGGCCTGGGGCTGGGGTGGGGATGGCGTCACCTTCCGCGTGGCGGTGGTTTCCGCAAGCGGCGAAGTGGTGTTGTGGGAGCGCCATCTCACGCCCGCTGAACCGGCGGATCTGGCTTGGCAGACGGCTTTGATCTCGTTGGCCGACTATCGCAATCAGGCGATTGAGCTGGTGTTGATCACCGCTCCTGGCCCGGCAGGTGACAATGCGGCGGACCGGGCCGGCTGGGGCTTGCCGTGGCTGATGCGCGGTACCAACGATGACCGCTTCTGAGTGCAAGATAGTGGCCGACGTTTGACGGTTGTCAATTGACGGCTAAAATTCTGCATAGCGTACTATCTGTTGACTTTGCGATTCTTAGGGAGAAATATGGCTCACCAACCAACCTTGCTCGGCGTCTTTGCCCATCCTGATGATGAAAGTTTTGGGCCTGGCGGCACGCTTGCCCGCTATGCTGGGGAAGGCAAACAAGTTC
This sequence comes from uncultured Caldilineaceae bacterium, assembly GCA_964568485.1. Taxonomy (GTDB): domain Bacteria; phylum Chloroflexota; class Anaerolineae; order Caldilineales; family Caldilineaceae; genus CFX5. The sequence continues at coordinate 4,233 of CAZMRA010000212.1, forward strand.
ATGTAATTATTGCTACCGATGGGATTGCTGGTTCGTTGGCCGACCCCAATGCAGTGGACGGCCACTCCACGCTAGCGCAGGTCCGCTCGCGCGAGCTGTCGGATGCGGCTGTTGCACTCGGGGTCACCAGCATCTGGTCGCTGCCCTATCGCGACAGCGGCATGCGCAATACGCCCGACAATGATCACCCAGATGCCTTGATCCGTCAGCCATTGGAGCAGACCGTCCAAGAGATGCTGGGATACCTGCGGCGTCTGCGCCCCGATGTGATCATCACCCACGATCCATATGGCGGCTATGGGCATCCCGATCATATCCGCGTGTGTGAAGCGGTGACCACAGCCTTTTATCTCGCCCGCCAAGAATTTGCTGGGCAGAGTGAGTACAGTGGTCCGCAAAAGCTCTATTACACAGCCTTCAACAAGCGCATGCTCAAGTTGATGGTCCAAGTGATGAAGTGGCGCGGGCAAGATCCAACCGCGCAAGGGCGCAACAAAGATATCAACTTGGTCGAAATCAGCGGTTGGCACACGCCGATCCACACCAAGATCAATGTATTAGATTACTTGCCGCGCAAATTGGCAGCCAGCCAGGCCCACGTTAGCCAATATAGTGGCGGTCCCGCCTATATGCGTATGCTACCCTGGTTCATCCGTCAACAATTTTTGGCAACCGAAAGCTTTACGCGCGTCTTTCCCCTCCCACCGGAGACCATTGAGCAAGATCTCTTTTCAGGCTTGCTGTGATAAAATAGAGTTAGTCAAAGATTGAATTTCATTGCAAAGTGAAGAGGGCTCAGCTACACAACCAGCGGAATAGAGAGATACCCCGCTAGGGCCTACAAAGCGGTTCCCGTAGTGTCAAAGCCAGTAGAGCAAGGAGCGAAGAATGCAGAAGAGCAGACGACAGTACCAGCAGTGGTCATGGTTGATGCTTGGCGTTACTTTGATGGTTGCACTCTGGGCGGGAACTGTTCAGGCAGCCGAAGTGCGCGGCCCCAATACGCCCGGGGATATATTCCGTTTATCCGCCGAAGAGGTCCTCAACGAGGATCTATACGTAGGGGCCGGTGAAATCTTCATTGATGGCATTATTGAGGGCGATCTGGTTGCGGCTGGCGGGTACATTGAAGTCAATGGCGAAGTCGCCGGCGATGTGATCATTGCCGGCGGCGGCATCGTGATCAATGGCCGGGTTGGCGATGATGCCCGCTTGGCCGGTGGGGGCATCACCATCGCCGGGACGATCAGCGATGATCTCTTTGTTGCTGGTGGCGGCACAGGCTGGCCGGGCTTCCCCACAATTCCTTTTTCGGTCAATGGCCGGATGATTACCCAAGGCATCCAACTGGCGAGTAGCTCCACGGTCGGCGGCGATGCGTATATTGTCGGTGGTCAGGGTCGCTTTAACGGCCAAATCAACGGCGAATTATTTAGCGGGATGGGCACGATTCAATTGAACGGACGAGTCGGCGAGGATGCCGATCTCAATGCCGGGCAGATTGAAGTTACCGAGGGGGCACGAGTTGGCGGCACCTTGCGCTACAGCAGTGGTGAGTCAACCACTATTCCCGCCACTGTTGCATCAACAATTATTGCCGAGGATTCCCCCGCACAACAAGATGTCCCGCGCCCTAATCCCATTTGGGCAGTGCTGAGCTGGCTATGGCGCACTTTGTTGATCTTGCTCGGCTTTGCGCTGCTCGCCTGGTTAATCTGGCGGTTGGCTCCGGGATTGCTCCAACCGGCGAGTGAGCAGGTACGTTTGCAACCCGGCACCGCTGGCTTGTATGGGGTGATCGCCACAGCATTGATTGTGCCCATCTTGCTAGCGCTCAGCGTGGCCGTAGCGATCTTTTGGGGCATCGGTGGCGCCGTGGCAATGGCAGCCTTTACCTTGGGGGCGCTCAGCTTGTTATGGATGCTCAGCCCGTTGTTCATCGGTTATTGGCTTAGCCGCTTTTTGCAGGAGCGCGGGTACATTCAAAACAGCTTGCTCGCCTTGATTGCCGGGACGCTGGCGGTGGTATTGCTCACGCGGCTCTTAACGCCCATTCCCTGCGTTGGTGCTCTGGTTGCCGGGCTGATCTACCTCATTAGCTTTGTGTTGATGTTGGGCGGTTGGATTCTGACGCGTCGACAACCTGCGACACTCGCGGTTGCAAGTTAAGTACCTATCCATACCATGGAAATCTATGAACAGATCAACGTTGGAGATGTAGTTGAACTGCGCAAGGCCCATCCATGCGGAGGCGTACAGTGGCAAGTTGACCGGACCGGCGCAGACATCGGCATGATCTGCCTGACCTGCAAACGCCGCGTGTTGATTTCTCGCCGCAAGTTTGCCCATCAAGTAAAGCGGTTTTTGCAGCGTGGGCCGCAGCCTTGACGGGAACGAACCCGCCTACATACTCGTTGAATGAAAGCTCAGGTCCCAGCCTGAACCGGCAATTTTATCCACGACTTAGAATGTAACATTCTTTGCAATAGCCGTGGAGAACCCTTGTTATACTGGTTGCTTTGGAAAGTGGGTCCCTTGTTGCAACCGACAGGGTTTGCTAGTCAGAGTATCCACTATCCCGCGGCTGATTTTCGGAACATCCGCCCGTGTATGTAGGAAAGGCGGTGCCCAATCGTTCTGGGTATTGGCCTCCGGGTGGACCATGAATGATCTTTGAGAGAGCCTGTGACTGACGTTCAACATTCATCGAGTGGGGAACAACCCACCGAACAGCCAGAAAAGAAGACTTCGCCTTTCAATCGACGACGGTTTTTAGGTGGTCTGGCAACAGGTGGAGCAGCCTTGTTAGCCTGGGCGTGTGGTCGGGACCGAACCCCCACACCTAGTCCTAACCCGACAAGCACAGCCACAGCGGTTTCTAATTCGAGCTTGTTGCCAACGCCCGATCGTTTGCGCAATTATTTACCGATCGTGCAAAATGGGCCACCCGACCCACAAGCGGTCGCCATGGAACCAACGGCTACGCTTGAACCGACGATGACACCGACGCCCCCCAAGCCAACAGAGACCCCGCGCCCAACCGATACGCCAACACCGCCCGCTACGCCCTTTCCGCCGGGTCCCCCCAGCAAATTGGGCTTTGTGGTTGGACATAACCATCCGCAATTGTTCGAGTTGCTCTCAACCGGCGCGGTAGCTGCCATCTGCACACTCGAACATGATCCCAATTTTGTGGCCGAGATCAAGCGAATCTCGCCGCGCACCTTGATCATTGGGCGCATCTTTGTGGATCAGCCGGAGCTCTCCAGCTTGGATCCAATAGCGGCAGCGCGTGAATTTGTCGATAAACTCCTGCCAATAGCAGAAGATCCGGCTCGGCGTCCATATTACGACGCGTGGCAAGGGCACAATGAGCCCGTTGCGGCCACAGTTGACGAGATGAAACGCTTGAGCGATCTAGAAGCGGAGCGCACTCGCCTTTTGGCCGAACGGGGCATTCGCAGTTGTATCGGCAATTTTGGGACCGGACAACCCTCTCAATTGGAAATGTGGGAGCATTTTCTGCCCGCGGTACAGGCAGCGAAAGAATATGATGGCTGGCTGGGCCTGCACGAATACTCCGCCCCAACCATTTATTTCATGAGCACGCGCGCCAATCAGGGCCGTTACCCTGGCGTCACACCGGAAGATACCGGGTGGCTGACCTTACGCTATCGCATGGTTTATAATCAAATCCTAAAGCCAGCAGGATTGGCCATTCCCCTCGTCTTCACCGAGATTGGGGTGGATGGACTAGTGCAGAATGACCGCCCCGGCCCGCTAGACGCTGGTGGGTGGATCGATTTTCAGCAGTATTGGGCAGAAAATGGGTATGGCCTATGGGGACCGGGCGCCTATGTTGAACAGCTCGTTTGGTACGATGAAGCCATGCGCCAAGATAGTTATGTCTTGGCAGGGTGTATCTTTGCCCTTTCTGGCACACAAGGCTGGGAAAGTTATGATATTCTTGGCCCAGCAGCAGGCGTTTTACAACAATATCTGAGCGTTCATGCGCCAGCATAATCCATATCAACAGCAAGTTACGAGGTTTGTCTATCCATGACCTTAAGTCAAATCCACGCTCAATTGAGCGATACCGCCACACTTTTTATTGGAATTCTGGCTGTGTGGGCCTTGTTATCGCGCATTCGTCGCAGCGAACTGACTGGGGCATGGTTTGGGGCGGCAGTCATCGGTGAAATGTTGATCATCGCCCAGGGGCTCCTCGGGGGCTATCTCTATACCCTGGGATTGGGCGTCATGTTAACGCGCCCGTTGATCCACATCCTCTACGGAGCAGTAGCCGTAATCACTTTACCGGCTGCCTATGGCTATTTTGGCCATTTGGAAGATGAACAAGCCAAAAGTTTGGCAATGGCGCTGGTCTGTGCCTTTTTGTGGGGCATTCTACAACGCACGGCTTTTGTGAGTCATACGAGCGGCATCTTTTAAGCCGAGCAAAGCTCAACCTCATCGCGGTAATTCAGCTAAGTTGCACACAGGCATCAAACCTTCGTT
>CAZMRA010000213.1:0-8727 GCA_964568485.1 uncultured Caldilineaceae bacterium
CAACCGGTAATTCACTCTGCGCAATGGTGTTGGCCAACCCTTCATTGTTGAAGGCCCAGAGATCTTCAATGCTGCCCCCACCGCGGGCGAGAATGAGCAGGTCGAGTGGGGCAACGTTACGGGCATATGCATTGGCCGCTACAATTGCCGCACTGAGTTGTGTGGCTGCTTCGGCCCCTTGTACCAAGCTGGGAAAGAGAACCACTTCGAGTAGTGGCCAACGCGCCGCTAGCACACGCAAGATATCACGCAACGCTGCGGCGTCGCGACTGGTCACAATACCAATGCGCCGCGTTGAGAGCGAGATTGGGCGTTTCCGAGATGGATCAAACAAGCCCGCGGCGGCCAGTCGTTGCTTGATCTGCTCGAGCATTTCGTATAATTGACCGCGGCCGGCGGGCAAAATTTGGTTGACGTAAAGCTGATATACCCCCCGCTCTGGGTAGACACCGACATAGCCATGTGCTACAATCTGATCGCCTTCAGCAGGCAACCAGGATTGGCTCAGCGCAAGAGCTTTCCACATAACCGCGCTCAAAGCAGCGCCACCATCTTTCAAACTAAAATAGATGTGGCCGCTGGCCGCTCGTTTCCAGTTGCTCACTTCACCAAGCACCCACACATCGCGCAGCAATTCATCGCGCTCAAAAAGCGCCAGAATGTGTGAATTGAGTGAGGAAACAGTTATTGGTTTCATAACGTTTATTCGTCGGCTGGTAACTTTCAGCGCTTTCAAGCGGATTTCTGTTCGCCCAAGACTATACTACATCCGAGCGTCAGGCTAAAAAGTTGCTGGCAATGATGCGCAGCCGCTTCGCGCTTGGCTTGGGCTGATCGCGCTATCTCCTAGGGGTGCGCGAAGTCGGCTACGCCCATCTATGCTGCGTAACAACACCAGTCAGACGAATGAGTACGTCGCGTGATAATTGTTTCTCGCATGGCGGGTATGGGGACAAAATCAGCGAACATTGCACGGAGGCCAACATGCATCGAACACTGCTCAACCTTTTGACGATCTCACTCACTGCCCTCGCTGGGTTGGCTCTGCTTTGCACTGCCCTTGCCATATTCCAAGAACCGGCTGTTGTCGCGGCCCAGGCTACGGATGGATCGGTAGTCAGCCACGAGTTGCTCACAAGCGTCGATGATGACGATGACGATGATGAGGACGATGACGATGACGATGACGATGATGACGATGATGACGATGATGATGATAAGAAGTCGCTCCTCAACCCTGGGCATGGTTTGGTCTTTACCGCGACCGTAGGAACCGATCCGCATCAATGTGCTACGGAGACGTTAGTAGTTGTCACCGCGGGGACAGATGTGGTTGCCTGTTTCCGCATCCACAACCTCGGCTCACGTACCTATGTTTCGCATACTCTCCGTGACGAGTTGTGGGGCATGATGAGTTCATTTACGTTGCCAGTGTTGACGCCAGCCGGAGGACTCTTGGATTCATTTTTTGTGACTGGTACCGCCAATCTCGCTACCGAATCGTTAATCAATATCCTCTCGTGGACTGTCGTTGATGACGAGGGGCAGCGTGTCCTGCTCACCGACACCATCGAAGTGGTGGTTCCGCAGATCCTGCTCACCCATACAGTTGGGATAGAGGAAACTTGTGCGCTCACGAATGTAGTCAATGTCATGTCTGGTACATTGGTCAGGCATTGTTACCAAGTTAAAAACATCAGTGATTTCCCCTTTGTGTTGCACAATGCTGTTGATTCCCAAATTGGCCCCTTATTGAGCAATCTTCCTTATCTGTTAGAACCTGGTGATACCTACACCGATTTTGCGATGCGGACGGCTGCGACTTCGTACAGCAGCATTATTTCTTGGACAGCAACGATCACTGATGGACTCTATGCCTATGCCTTTGCCAGTGCTCAGGTCAATGTCCCTGAGATTGAAGTCTTGACTACGGTTGGGACCGAGCCGGGGGTTTGTGCCTCAACAACAACGATTACCGTGACCGTGGGCGAGACGGTGACTTATTGCTATCTGATCCAAAATTTGAGTTCGATCAGCTATAATCCGCTGGTAGTTATTGACACCTTGCCGGGCGAAAATCTCGTATTGACTGAAACCTTGCACGGGAACGATGTTATATACTTCACCGTGACTGCGCCCGTCACCCAGCCATTAATGAATGTGGTCACCTGGACAGTGCAAACCGAAGATGGCCTGATGGCGACTGATATCGCTGCGGCACAAGTCAATGCGCTCTCGCGGCTGGATGTGGTCGCCTATTATGATGTGGATCGTAACGGCGAACGCCACCCACTTGAAGCGCCGATCCCTTCGGTGGTGATCACGCTCGAAAGTAATGGACACAATGTGATCACGGCGACCACCAATGAGCAGGGGATTGCCTCGTTCGGGGGACTAGTGAATGGAGAATATCAGCTATCTATTCCGCCCCTCATGCTGGGTTCGCCATACACGCTCAACATGGTCGATATACCCCAAACGTTCGCTTTGGATGAGGTTGGGCACTATCAGCGCTCGCTTTCAGTGCTCAAGGCGGATAATGCTGACTGTGATGGGGATGGTGTGCCTGATTATGTGGAAGGCGTGACCGATCTGAATGGGGATGGTGTGCCGGATTATTGTGACGCTGCGTTGTTGAATCTGTCTAGTTATTTACCCATTGTGCGTAACTAATAGAAGTGCCGCTGTAGCGGAAATATCTGACGCTTTTCCCTTCCTGTTTGAATATTCGGCTGCATATGCCCGGTGAACCATCACCGGGCATTTTTCTTGCCAAAATTATGGCCCGATTTGTCCTATCTATGTTGTACGCATTGTCTATTGTGACCCGCACATTGGCATGGTACAATCTGCTCGTCCAGAGCTATCTTCCTATCGTGCCAAAACCAGTCAATAGATCCTATAACCCATACCATGTCTATTTCATTTCGCCTTCAGCGTGATCATCAAGCGGCGCTCTATCAGCAGATCGCCAATCAAATCAAAGATCAGATCAGCAGTGAACGGTTGCCCGCCGGTGCTCGTTTGCCGACCATTCGTCGGCTCGCTCAAGAACTCGGCGTAACTCGAGTCACTGTGCAAAATGCTTACGATGAATTGCGGGCCGATGGTTGGATCCAATCGACAATTGGCCGGGGTACATTTGTCAGTGAGCGCGTGCAGACTCAGCCTCCGCTGCAGTCTTTCCAGCAGCCGTTGACGCCGGATGCGGTGATCAGTGACATTTTGCAAGTGAGCGATGTAGTGGGGATGCGTTCATTGGCTAGCGCCTCGCCCGACGCCCAGCTATTTCCCACCGATGATTTTTGGGGCACGCTCGATGAGTTGCGGGCTACATCGGCCACCATGGCCTCTTATGGTGCATCCCAAGGGGTGCCTGCGCTGCGTATCGAGTTGGCCAATCTGCTGCGCGACCGCCAAGTCGATGTGATGCCCGATGAGATTTTGGTGACAGCCGGTGTGACTCAAGGGTTATCCCTGCTGGCGCAAGCACTCTGTCGTCCGGGCGATGTGGTCTTGGTGGAACAGCCTACTTATGTCGGTTTTCTGCATACCATGAAGGCCCAAGGGGTGCAGCCGATTGGCATTCCTTTGGACGACGAAGGCCCACAACTGGAGCCACTTGAACGCATGGTGGTGCAGCACCGGCCGCGCTTTTTCTATACCATTCCGGCCTTTCAGAATCCAACGGGCATCTGTATGTCACCGGCGCGGCGGCGCGATTTGTTGGCCTTGGCCGTGCGTCATGGCTTTTTGATCGTCGAAGATGATCTCTATGCGCGCATTGCGTACGATCAACCTGCTCCGGTGCCACTCTTTGCCGAAGATCGCACCAACTCGGTCGTCTATTTGAGCAGCTTTTCCAAGACGTTGATGCCGGGGTTGCGCATTGGCTTTGTGATCGCACCCGCGCCGTTGCACCAGAAATTGATCTCGCTACGGCGAGCGAATGATCTTTGTGGCCCAACGCTCATGCAATTTGCCCTGGCGCGCTTTATTGCGAATGGCGGACTGAAAAAGCATATGCGTCGCGTCTTGCCCATCTATCGTGAACGCCGCGATGCCTATGTGGCCGCGATGCAACAACATATGCCCCCCTCCGTACAATGGACGCGGCCTAGCGGCGGCTTTTGTTCTTGGTTGACACTGCCACGCCATCATGCACTCAACAATCTCTACCAAACCGCCCTCCAACAGGGCTGGATCTTTGCGCCGGGCGATGTCTTTCTGGCGGATACCAGCACCCATCACCACTTGCGTATCTGTTTTGGCAACCAGCCTCCAACCACCATCCGCAATGGCATTGAATTGTTGAGTCGGTTGATTCGCAATGCGTTGACGCAAGGGGAACGCCGCGAGGTTGAACCCACCGACTGGACGCCCTTGGTCTAGCACAATTGCTGTAGGCCAATTCGGTAAATCGATAAACTAGTATGGGCTTTCCGAGGAGGAACAATGTTGCAAGCGGCGTATACACCCGGTTATTCCCCCCAAAGCACCCAATTCATGGCTCGGCGTACCGCCGAAAGCCATGCTGCTTTCTTTCTGCCTTACCTTCGCCCTGGCATGACCGTATTGGATTGTGGCTGTGGCCCCGGGACAATCACGCTGGATCTGGCGCTGCGAGTTGCGCCGGGCCAGGTAACTGGCATCGACCAGGCTGCCAGCCAGATCGAACTAGCGCAAGCGGCTGCCCAGCAAGCGGGCCTTGCGCAGGTGGACTTCCGCACGGCGAGTATTTACGAACTGCCCTTTGCCGACGCCAGTTTTGATGCCGTCTTTTCGCACGCGCTCTTTGAACATCTGCCCGATCCCCTGGCTGCATTGGCGGAGGTGCACCGTGTGCTAAAGCCGGGCGGCTGGGTGGGCCTGTGCAGCCCCGATTGGGGTGGATTTTTGGTGGCGCCGCCTTCACCCGGACTGAATGAGGCGCTGCACTACTATATGGATTTACAGACTCAGAATGGTGGCAATGTGTTGGCTGGGCGGTATCTGGGGCAATGGTTGACCGCAGCCGGATTTGGGCAAGTGCAGATGAGTGCCCGCTACGAGTGTTACGCCGACCGGCCCTTGATCGGCGAATATTTGGCGGCTCAGCTCGATCGGGTGCAAAACGACACGGCTGCGCGAATGGCACAACACTTACGTGACTGGCAGCTGATCCCCGGTGGCCTCTTTGCCCAGGCTTGGGTGTCGGCCCTGGGCCAGCGTTTATCCTGAAAGGAATCCTTATGCGCACTTATCCCTTCATGCAAGTTGATGCCTTTACCCGCCAGCGCCTCACCGGCAATGCTTGTGCAATTGTCTTCGAAGCCGATGACCTGAGCAGCGAGACAATGCAGGCCATTGCCCGCGAGATGAATCTCTCCGAAACCGCATTTGTCTTGCGCTCGAGCGTCGCCGATGTGCGCGCCCGCTATTTCACGCCCGAGGAGGAGATCCCCTTGGCCGGCCACCCCACGATTGCCACGGTGTTTGCGCTCTTCGAAACGGGGCGGCTCAAGTTACAAGGTGACCACACCACCATCAGTTTGGAATTGCGCGATGGCCCGATCCCCGTCGAGGTGATCGCCAAAGCTGGCGTCGTCGAGCAGGTGATCATGACGCAGCGTACGCCGCAATTTCTGGCAACCTACGCTGCCGAGACAGTATTGCCTTTGTGGGGCTTGGATCCCAGTGTCGCGCTGCCAGGTGTACCACTGCAAACGGTCAGCACGGGCACGCCCCAGTTGATGATTCCAGTGCGCTCGTTGGATGACCTACGCCGAGCGCAGATCAACGAAGCGGCCTATCGCCGTTTCCAGGCACAGTCGGATTTTTTCAGTGCCCATCTCTTTTGTCTGGAAGGCGTCACTCCGGCGGGGCAAACCTTTGCGCGTCACATCGCCCCGTTTGAAGATCCCTTCACCGGTTCGGCAACCGGCGGCATGGCAGCCTATATCTGGCATTATGGCCTGATCGATCAGCCGACTTTTGTGGCGGAACAAGGTCATTGGATGGCGCGACCGGGCCAAGCCGCGGTGGAGGTTATTGGCCCCCCCCATGCGATCCAAAGTGTAAAAGTTGGTGGTCCAGCCATCACCGTGCTGCGAGGAGAGTTGATCCTCTAAGGAACCCAAAAGCGATTGGAAGCCGTAGCGGATAGAGTTTGTTAGTTGCAGCAGTCGGCCGTATGTCGTGCTGCTTTTCGTAGTCAAGCCTTTGAACATCAGGAGCCAACTATGAGTTTCGAATCAATCCTTGCCGAACGTACTGCCACCATGGGCGTGAATGCCATCCGCGAGATCCTCAAAGTGGTCTCCCAACCAGGCATGGTTTCTCTGGCCGGTGGTGTCCCGGCACCGGAAAGTTTTCCCATGGAAATTTTGCAGGAGCTGCATGGGGTCGTGGTGGAAAAATATGGGCCACGCGCCTTTCAATACGAGGCCACCGAAGGTTTTGCCCCCTTGCGCGAAGCCCTAGTTGGCTATTTGGCGAATAAAGGTGTGCAAGCCAGCGCTAATGGCATTTTGATCGCCAGTGGTTCGCAAGGGGTACTCGATGCGCTCGGCAAGATTTTGTTAAACCGCGGGGATGTGGTGGCGGTCGAAGCGCCAACCTATGTGGGCGCGCTGCAAGCCTTCAATGCCTACCAGCCGCAGTATGTGGCCATCGCCACCGATGATGATGGTATGATTCCCGAATCGTTAGAAGCGATCTTGCAAACACATGCGGTCAAATTTATCTACCTGACGCCGACGTTTCAGAACCCGACAGGGCGCACGTTATCAGTGGCCCGCCGCCAAGCGGTGGCCGAGCTGATTCAGCGCTACAATGTGCTGCTGGTGGAGGATGATCCCTACAGCGATTTACGCTATCGCGGCGAGGTGTTGCCACCCATCAAACAGTTTGCGCCCGACCATGTGGTCTATGTCAGCACCTTCTCGAAGATTTTTGCGCCTGGTTTGCGGATTGGCTTTTGTGTGGCGCCACCGACGATTCATCAATGGCTGGTGATTGCCAAGCAAGGGGTGGATCTGCATACGAGTACCTACAACCAGGCCTTGGCTGCTGAATATTTGAATGGGGGATATTTGGCCACGCACTTGCCCAAGATTATCGATATCTACCGGCCCAAACAACAGGCCATGTTAGCCGCTCTCGATCGCTATCTCCCGGCGGGGTTCACGTGGTCACAGCCAGAAGGCGGCATGTTTATTTGGGTTGAGGGCCCAGCGGGGGTAGACTGTGAACAGCTCTATTGGCAGGCGGTGGCGCGCAAAACAGCTTTTGTGCCCGGTAAGTTCTTTTTCACCAACCGGCAGGAGGGGTTGGCCACGATGCGGCTGAACTTTACCATGGCTGATGCAGCTACCATTGACCGGGCAGTGGCGGTGTTAGGCGAAGTGATCGAAGAAGCCTTGAGCGAAAGGATCCACTGATGCAGCAATTTACATTGGCCGAGTTGGTGGCGCAGCGCCAAGCCAGCAATCACCCGTGGTTGGAATTTCTGCGCACGGATAGCCTGAGCATGGGGTTATACGAACTCGCCGCGGGCAGCAAAGATCCCCAACAGCCACATAGCGAGGATGAAGTCTATTATGTGGTGGCGGGCGAAGGGCAGCTCGAGGTCGCCGGGGTGAGCCAGCCAGTACAAGCCGGTTCGATTGTCTATGTGCCCAAGCGGGTGCCCCATCACTTTCACAGCATTCAGCAAGATCTGCGGATTTTGGTCTTTTTTGCGCCGGCCGAATATTCGTTGGCCAGCCAAGCCTAACTGCTGTGCGGCGAGATAGTAAGTGCTAGATCGGTGACCCAGCAAATCGTTTTTCAAGCGCGTCCGAAGATAACTTTCAGATTTTTTCGTTAGGTGAGCCAACCATGTTAGATGTCAAAGATGCTGTTCAGAAGCAGTTTAATCAGGTGGCGGCCAACTACAGCGTGAGCAGTGTCCATGCGCGCGGGGTTGATCTGCCCGAGATGCTCAAGGCCGCACAACCCCAAGGCAATGAGCAGGTATTGGATGCTGGTTGCGGAACCGGGCACACCGCCTTGACCTTTGCGCCCCACGTCGCACAGGTGACGGCTGTGGACTTCTCGGTCAATATGTTGCAGCAAGGCGAGTTATTGGCGGCTGAACGGGGCTTGACCAATATCAAGTTTCAGCGGGCCGATGTTGAGCAGCTGCCTTTTGCCGATCAAACGTTCGATCTCGTCGTCTCGCGCTACAGCGCCCACCACTGGCCTCATCCGCAGCGAGCCTTGCGCGAATTTGCCCGCGTCTTGCGGCCCGGTGGGCGGCTCGTGTTATCCGATATCGTCGCCCCAGAGTCACTGGTATTGGATACGTTGCTCCAAACCGTTGAACTATTACGCGACCCGTCGCACGTGCGCGACCACACAGTGGTGCAATGGTTGGATCGTTGCCACGCGGCAAATTTTGTCGCCGAGGTCACCTTTACGTGGAACTTGCGCTTGGACTTTGCCGATTGGACGAGCCGCATGTTGACTCCGCCCGAGCGTGTGCGCGCCATCCAATCCTTATTTGACGTTGCTCCGGCAGATGTACGCAACGCCTTCCAGATCGAACCCGATTATTCGTTTTCCATTCCTGGCGCGCTCTTTTTGGCTAAGTTGTCCCGTTCATGATCCAGCAATCGCAAACCATCGATCTTGAAGCCGAGCGTGAAATCTCGCGCTCGGCTGAGTTTTGGGCTGGCGTGCGAGCCACCTTTCCACTGTTGGTAG
>CAZMRA010000214.1:0-8715 GCA_964568485.1 uncultured Caldilineaceae bacterium
GTCGATCTCAATGGGGATGGCTTCTACGAATTTGCCCAGATTGTCAGCGATGCCAATACCGCCTATCGCGTGGTCGCCCACCGCAACGGGGCGGCGCTCAGCACGGGGTTGCACGGAATTGTCACCAATCACCAGGGCTATGCGGCAGCGGCGGGCAACTTAACCCGCAGCGAAACCAAAGACGAGGAAGTGGTTGTGGCTTCGCGCAGCAATGGCAATATTCTCAACGTTTTGATCGTGAATGGCATCAGCGACGGCTCCCTGGCCGATTTGAACAACATCATGGCGATTTGGCGCTCGGATATCCCCGAACGGCTGTCGCCCGAGCTGCTCGATGTGGCGACGGCCGATCTCGATGGCGACGGCTACGATGATGAGATCATCGTGGCGATGCGCGAGACTGGAAGCCCTTACATCCAATTGATCGTCCTTGAATATACGCCGGGATACGAAGAAGGGATATCAGCTAGTTATAAGTACAACCTCCGTGAGCTGGGGAGCCTGCGGCTCGAGGTCAGTCAGGTGCTGAATTTACAGGTGGCCAGTGGCGATCTCGATCAGGACTTCAAGGATGAGATCATCGTTGCGTATGACCGGGGTAGCGTAGACAATGACGGCTCCAGCAACGTGGTGCGCGTGCATACCTACAGCTTTGCCATCAAAGAGAATGTGCCGGTTTGGGAGGAGCGGGGCTCATGGTCGAATGTCGAGCTGACCTTCTACGATTTAGCCCTGAGTGCAGCCGATACCGACGGCGATGGCTTGGCTGAGATTGTGTTGGCCCTGCCCAGCTACGGCTCCGTCCAAAATCCGGTCGCCGGTTTGGTCGTCTTTACCTTGGATGCGGAAGTAGCGCAGATCGTGCCGCACAATTACTGGCATAACAACGAAATGGAGCGGGATCTCGTGCAGAGCATCGACCTGGACGCAGCGGATCTCAATCGGGATGGCTTCGCCGAAATCGTCGTGGCCTTCCGCGATAAGTCCAATTGGTTGCAGGTGGTGCAACTCTCCGATGTGATCACCCCCACCCAGGATGCTGACCTCGCGCAGGTCTTGATGGGTCCGATGGGGATCAGCCCTGTCTCGACTTGGCGCAACGGCGAGGATGGCCGTACCTACGCCAGTGCGATTCAGGTCAGCATTGCCGATTGGGATAATGACTCGATCAAAGCCCAATATGCGCCCGCCCAAGGAGGTAGCTTAAAGTGCAAACGGGTAGTCGAGCCACGCATCACCTCGGCGATCTTTGTGCCGCCCTTCTGGCAGAACATCCAAGGTGAGCAATACATCTACAGCTCGGTGGGCCGCTCGGTCTCCAAAGACAAGACCAACGAAACTGCCATGACCAGCAGCTATTCTCATAGCGCCTCTGCGTATTATGGCGTTGGCGTTGGCGTGGAAGGCACAGTCTATTCATTCTCCGCTTCGTTGAAACTGACTGCGGGTTATGAGTATGCGGCTGAACAGACCCGCAGCCACAGTCAAACGACGGGCGAGACGATTTCCACTGGCTGGACAAACTTTTACGATTTTATGGTGCTGGATCGCACAACCGCGTATTGTTACAGTTATCAGCTGGTCAAAAACCATACGCCATTGGATGGGGCAGCGCGTTTCTGCGAACACCGCGGCGTGACCAACAATTCGCTCAGCTTGGATGCTTGGGATCTGCAACAGGATGCGCCGTTGCACTGGACGCCGGTCGTCCGTGATTGGAGCAATTTGGCCCTCTTCCGCGGGAATAGTGCTAGCCAATCTTCCACACTTGACGCTTATGGTGCGCACTTGGCGGTCGACGGCGTGCTGGATGGTACGCTGGCCAATGGTTCGGTGGCGCACACGCAATCCGAACCGCAGCCCTGGTGGCAGATCGACCTCGGGCTTGAGCAACCCATCAGCAAGATTCGGATTTGGAATCGCAATAATGTGGGTTGTGCGCTCTCTTCGTGCATGAACCTGTTGACCGATTTTTATCTCTTCGTGTCCACGGAGGATTTCAACACGCTGCCCAACGATCCGGCGGCGCTGGCCAATCATCCCGCCGTGCAAAGTTATTACCACAGCGGCGTAGCGGGGCGCGTGACCACCTTCCGCACCTTTGATGATGCACTCCAGCCGATCAGTGGGCGTTATGTGCGGGTGCAGTTGGCCGGCACTGGCTCTTTGGCCTTGACCGAGGTCCAAGTTTTCGGCACCAATCATGTCGAGCCCAATCGGTATCCCACCAGTGTTTGGGATCCCGATGCCACCACCGATAGCGAGGGCAACTATATTCCCGGCACCGATGGTTGGTTCAACGTTCAGCTCTATAATCCGCTGACGGAACAATACGAAACAGTCCGCACCCGTGGCAATTTGCTCTGGAATGGGGTCGTTCAGAATGTGCTCGGAAACGAGCGCATCGGCGATGGAGACAGCACGCTCTCGTGGTCGCTGAGCCAAAGCAAGGGTAGCGGTTATTCCATTGCCAATTCGGTTTCCCACACCGCCAGAATAGGGGCCGAGTTCGATGTTGAGGCAGGTATCACCCCCGTCAAGATGCAAATGGGCGGTAGCTATGAATATTCCTCGGGCTTTGGCACCGAAGAGGCCAGCAGTATCTCCTGGTCCGAAAGCTTTGAGATCGACGGCGGCGTGCAGGGCTTCCCGTTGCAAGTCGAGGGAGTGACCGTGCGCTGGCCGGATCAGTGCCGCTATGGCTTCCAGCCCTACTACTACGAGTTGACCGAAGAATCGAATTATGGGTTTAGCCAGAAGTTTTTGGTGCTCGATTACATCGTGCCGCAACAGGCGCTGGAGCGGGAGGCAAATCTGTTGCCCTGCCTTGAAGGGATCAGCAAGAGCGGCGCGAACCGGCCGCCACTCGCCCAGGCGGATTTCATCACCACCACGCAAGGGACTGCGGTGTTGATCGACGTGCTGGCCAATGACAGCGATCCCGATGGCGAACCGCTGCTCGTCAGCGGGGTTGGGGCGGCGCAGCATGGCGCGGCGGTGGTGATCAACAACCAGATTCGTTACTTCCCGAACGGGGATTATCTTGGCCAAGACACCTTCAGCTACACTGTTGATGATGGTTTTGGTGGCACGGCGACCGCCACAGTCACGGTGTACATCGGACTGCCCGCCGCGCAGAATCAACCGCCGGTCGCGCAGGCTGATGCCGCCACTACCTCACAGGGGGGCGCGGTGTTGATCGATGTGCTGGCGAATGACAGCGATCCCGACGGCGATCCGTTGTTCATCAGCGCTGTTGGCGCGGCACAACAGGGGACGGCGGTGATCGTCAACAACCGGATTCGCTATCAGCCGAATGGCGATTATCACGGCCAGGACAGCTTCGCTTACACCATCAGCGATGGCTTTGGTGGCACCGCAACCGCTACGGTGACGGTGCAGATTGAGCCGGGACCCAAGGTGAATCAACCGCCGACCGCACAGGCCGATTCTGTCACCACCACGCAAGGGGCTGCGGTGCTGATCAACGTGCTGGCGAATGACAGCGATTCCGACGGCGATCCGTTGACGATCAGCAGTGTCGGCGCGGCGCAACATGGGACGGCGGTAATCATCAACAACCAGATTCAATATCAGCCTACAGGGGATTACCAAGGCCAGGATAGCTTCACCTACACCATTGAGGATGGCGCAGGCGGCACGGCGACTGCCACAGTGACGGTGCAGATTCACCCCGCGAGCGGCGGGCCAGGGGGCGATGACGACCAGCCGCAAATTGTCGCCGATCAAAGTGAGGTGACGGCCGGGGCTGGTCCTATCCTCATCGACGTGCTGGGCAATGACCGGCCCGGGAATTGCCAAGTCTTTACGATCACGGCGATTACCCAGCCGAGCAATGGTATCGTTGAGATCCATGGGGAGCAGCTGCGCTACACGCCCAATGCGGGGTTTGTCGGGGTTGATAGCTTCACTTACACCATCGGCTCGCCGAACTGTAGCTTCAGCGCCACCACTACCGTGACGGTCACGGTCAAGGCTGAGAACGCTCCGGGCGAAGCCGCGCCCCGGCTCTATTTGCCGGTGGTATGGCGGTAGTGTAATCGGTAAATAACAAAAGACCTCTTTGGTTTGTTTCGGCTGCTGCTGCCGACCGATTGAACCAAAGAGGTCTTTTTCTTATTCACACACCCCCGCACCATGCGGGACGCGTTGCTGTCACGCTCGACGGCGCTTAGGCGTGGGTGAGCAAGTGATCGACCGCTGCGGTCAACTCGCCCAAAGTGGCCGCGATCACGACATCGTCACAGAGCGGCGCATAGTGCAACATATCGCTGTCGCCACTGCCCCACAACATCGGCGGTTCGGTGTTGATCCACAACGTGCGGCGGGCGCGGCGGGCAATATCCTTAAAGATATCTAAGCGCGGATTGTTATAATTGTTGCGGCCATCGCCAACCATGATCACCGTGGTGCGGCTGTCCACAGTATCCATGTACTCGCGGCTGAAGTTTTCCAGTGCATAGCCCAAGTCGGTGCTGTAATAGCCGGGCGGCATGCGGATCAACACCTGCTGGATCGCCGCGTTGGCTTCGCTGGCCGGGCGACCGGCGAAATCGGGCGAGATGTATTCCAGATGATCGATAAAGGCAAAGGCATGCGTTTTGGTGATCAGATCCTGCAGGGCGTAGACCAAACTGAGCATCAATTCGGAGCAGGGGCGCATCGACGTGCTGATGTCGCAGATCACTACCAGCTTGGGCTTGAGGCGATGGTCGCGATGTTTGATTTCGACTGGCACGCCGCCATGCTTCAGATTCGCCCGTAGAGTTCCCTTAGCGTCGAGTTGGCCGGTTTTGGCCCGTTTCTGACGCAGGGCAATGCGGCTGCGCAACCGGTTGGCCAAGCGTTGCACCTCTTTGCGCAGCTTCTGCATGTCATTGTCAGACAGCGCACTGAAGGGGCGATCCATCAACTGGTCGATGTTCTCTTCGGGTCGCTCTTCACTCATATTCTCGGCAATGCGCTGGCCAGCAAAGCGCCGGACTTGCTCTTCCATGCCCTGCATATTCTGCCGGATGAGTTCACGCATCTGCTCCAGGCGCTGTTTGTTCATGCCCATCTGCGCCATCAATTCCATCATCTCGCGCATGGCCTTCTGCACTTCCTCAAACTGGAGCGCCCGCATCATGCGTTTGGCCATCCAGTCGCGATAGCGCATATCATCCATGCGGTTGAGCCCGGTCAGCTGGGCTAGCTGCTCAAGCTCTTGTTCGGAGAGCTGCTCGCCGCGCAGCAGCTTTTCAAGCATTTTGCGCAGTTGTTCGTTGAATTGGCGCATCAACTCGGCCAACATCTGCGCTTCTTCTGGCGACATGTCCTCCATCAGATTTTGCATGGCCGGGGCATCGGCATGATCAAAGAAGAGGGGGAAGAGCTCCTCAAACGCGGGCAAGCTACTGGCATCTTTGATCAACGTCGCCCGCAAGCTGAGCTTAAAGGCTTCGCGCTCTTGCACACCCAAATGGGAGACCGCTTGAAAGGCATCAGCACTTTCGGCCAAACTCACCCGTACCCCGCTCGACCGCAAGGCAGTAATAAAACGAACGATTCGTTCTTCCATAGTTGCCTCCAGTTGCAAGTGGTGAGTTGCAAGTTAGGTGATGTTCGCGTCACTTGCAACCAGCCACTGGCAACGTTGCTAATTTCGCCAACGATACTCGCCCAAATCGTCGTCGTCCTCGACATCCACCCCGCGGTTGCTGACATTCATGCGGCGACGCACCTTTTGCAGATCGCTCTCATGTTTCAGCAGTACACTCATAGTGGTCTCTAGTGTCTTGCTGTCGAGGTTCTTGGCGTTGAGCGTCACCAGCGACTTGGCCCAATCCAGTGTCTCGCTGATGCTGGGCAACTTGCGCAGATCTAATTCGCGCAAGCGTTGGACCAGCTCAACCGCTTGCTGAGCCAATTTTGGGTTCAGTTCGGGGACTTTCAACCGGACGACCGCCAATTCTTGCTCCACGCTGGGGTAGCCGATAAAGAGATAGAGGCAGCGCCGCTTGAGTGCTTCGCTCAATTCGCGGGTGTTATTGCTGGTGAGCAGCACAATCGGACGGTGCACCGCGGTCAACGTGCCCAATTCGGGAACGCTAACCTGGAAATCGCTGAGCACCTCGAGCAAGAACGCCTCAAACTCGGCATCGGCCCGGTCGATCTCGTCGATCAGCAATACGGTTGGTTTTTCGCTGAGAATGGCCTTGAGCAGGGGGCGTTGTAACAAAAAGCGCATCGAGAAGAAGACATCTTCCTCCTGAGCAAGCCGATCGGCCGCGGCAGCGAGTGAACTGCTGTCTGCTAAGGTCTCGGAGAGTTTGTCGCGCAGCAACTGGGTATAGAGCAATTGTTTGGCATATTCCCACTCATACAGTGCTTTGGTTTCGTCCAACCCCTCGTAACATTGCAGCCGAATCAACTCCCGGCCAGTTGCACCAGCAATTGCTTTGGCCAATTCGGTTTTTCCAACACCGGCTGGCCCTTCGCATAACAATGGCTTGCCCAATTGTTGGGTCAGAAAGACCGTCGTGGCAATCTCATCGCTTGCGATGTATTGCTGAGCGCCCAAGGCTTGAAGAACGTCGTTTGGGGATGAGTAAGAATGATTGGTACTCACAAAGGATCTCCTATCGATCGAACACGAAGGGTTGCGTACAAGTGAGGTGACAACGCAACACTTAGCAGAAGTGCGGATCCATGCTACAGGGCAGTGTACATCAAGGCAAGGGCTTTGTAAATGGGCTAAAGCGAGAGGCCTGGGATGCCATCTGTTCGGTGCCTTGGTGGCGCAAGTAGCTAGCGTATTCAAGCATAGTTGGTTTGGTTTCTCTGTAAGCCATGCTATACTCAACTCCACATCAGGGACAACTTGCGTTTTACGACCCACCATTTGCCCTACCTTATCTACCCATCTCAGCCCATTCGCGAGCAAAAGTAGCCAATGGACATTGAACAATTAATCGAATTCACGCAAGCGATCGTACAGTTACCCAGCTTTAGCGGAGAAGAGGCCGCCGTTGCGCAGCGGGTGGCTGACGAGATGCGATCTCTGGCCTTTGACCAGGTCTACACCGACGAAAATGGCAGCGTCATCGGCATCATCGAAGGTGCGCAGCCCGGCAAAACGATCCTGCTCGATGCCCATACCGACACAGTGGGGATTTCGCCCGGCGTGCCGTGGGAATACGAGCCATTTGGCGCTGTCATTGAGGATGATGCCATCTATGGTCGCGGCGCGGCCGATATGAAAGGCGCGCTCGCCGCCATGATCCACGCCGCGGCGTCGCTTGAGCGCAGCCAGCTGCGTGGGCGGGTGATCGTCACAGCCACGCCGCTGGAAGAGGTGCTCGAAGGCGTGGCGCTGCAGCCAATTGTTGAACGCTACCAGCCCGATTTTGTGATCATCGGCGAGCCATCCGATCTCAACTTGGTGCATGCTGGCCGTGGCCGCGCCGAAGTGCATCTGACCACGGTCGGGCGACCTGCGCACTCTTCGTCCCCACAACTGGGTCGCAATGCCGTGCTCGATATGATGCAAGTCATCGCCACCATTGAGGCGTTGCCGCTGCCCAGCCATCCGCTGATGGGGTCGGCAATTTTTGCCCTCACCGACATCATCTCCGATCCCTACCCGGGCCATTCGGTGATCCCCAGCATCTGCAAAGCCACCTACGACCGGCGCCTGTTGCCTGGCGAGCAGGCGGAAACTTTGCTGGCGGAGATCACCAGCCACCCAGCCATAGAGGGAATTGATGTGCGGGCGGAGATCGGCGTGGGCACCTATACTGCCTATACCGGCACCCAGTTTGTGACCGAGAAATTTTTCCCCGCCTGGCAACTGCCTGCCGATGATTGGTTAGTGCAGCGGGCATTGTCCGGATTGCATTCCTGCGGGCTACCGTCTCAATTGAGTGCCTATCGCTTCTGCACCAATGCTGCCTACACCGCGGGCAAAGCAAACATCCCGACGATTGGGTTTGGTCCGGCCAAAGAGAGTGATGCCCATGTGATCAACGAACGGCTGCGCTTGGCCGATCTCCAGGCTGCTGCGCGTGGGTATGCGGCGATCATCCAGGCTGTTTTGCAATGAGCAGTGCCACGAATAGGGAGCCGCGCTTTGATGTTAGCCCGCTGCTGCCAGCAGATGTCCACCAGATTCGCACCTGGCATTATCCAGAACCTTATGCACTTTATAATATGACGGGGCTGGATATGGCGGAGGATCTGGACTATTTCCTCGCTCCGGCCAATCATTTTCATCGCGTGGTAGATGCGGCTGGGATGTTGATCGGTTTTTGCAGCTTTGGGGAGGATGCGCAAGTGCCGGGCGGGGATTATTCGCTTGATGCGCTCGATGTCGGCGTGGGGATGCACCCTGCTCGAATCGGTCAAGGGCTGGGCGCTCCATTCCTGCGGGCGATCTTGGCCTATGCGCAGCGCCAATTTGCGCCCCAGTACTTCCGAGCGACGGTGGCCCACTTTAACCATCGCTCACGGCGTATGTTTCAGCGTCAGGGCTTTATCATCGTGCAGACGTTCCACAGCCAGGGCAAACCCACCTATGTCTTTGATGTCTTGTTACGGCGAGTAGAGGACGACCCCGCATCGTAAAGCCCCACAGCTATAATCGAGCGCTCAGCAACGAAAAATCTCTACAAATTCCGCAAAGCTGTAGGTTGACCCGAAACTTGCGGAAATTTG
>CAZMRA010000215.1:0-4612 GCA_964568485.1 uncultured Caldilineaceae bacterium
GAGAATGTCGATGCCTTTGCCAACGGGCCGATGCAGCTGGGTGAAGAAGTGGCGAAAGACTATTTTGATGAAGCCAAACGAACGCTGGATCACCCCAATCACGTGGTGGACTTGGCCTTGCCGGGCTGGGTGCAATATCGCGATGCGCTGGAACTTGGTGTCTCGAAAGCATTAGCCGGAGAAGCATCGCCGCAAGACGCCCTGGATGAAGTGAAAGCCGCCTTCGACGAAATTAGCGACCGTATGGGTGGGCTCGCACGGCAAGCAGAAATCTACAAGTTAGTGTTAGGCGTTTAACACCAACGGAAAAGCTTCCTTCACGGAACACATAGAGAAATCGCACGAGCAGGAAAATTCCACGCAGCTTCTCAGCGTTTTCTGTGTGTTCCGTGAACCAGTTTTTGCTTCGACTTCACGGCCAAGTTCATGAAATAGGAAAGGGAAGATGGCGACAAATTCCTCGGTAATTCCGTCAAAATCGGCCGCCAAACCCCGCAGTCAATGGGGCTTTGAGTTACGCGATGACACCTGGCGCTGGATCTTATTGATGCCAGCGGTGATCGTCGTCGTGTTGTTATTAGCCGTCCCAGTATTGTGGACCTTGTATGCCGCATTTACGGACCTCCATCTCTTTCGCATCGGTGTACCGACCAGCTTTGTTGGCTTCAAAAATTTTCAGAAGCTACTCACCAATGCCTCCTTTTGGCGCACGGTGCAGAACACCGTTGTCTTTATGCTCGGTGTTGTGCCTGCACAATTACTGATCGGGATGCTTGTGGCGCTCTGCTTGGACAATATCACTTGGGGGCGCAAATTTTTTCGTACCTGGTTTCTCATGCCCTTGATGATTAGCCCGGTGGTGGTGTCGTTTGTGGTTGGCCGCATGTTATTCGCCGAAGATATCGGACCAATCAACGAAATGCTGCGCTGGCTGGGCTTTGATGGGGTGCCCTGGTTTAGCCACCCAACTTGGGCAATGGTTACCTTGATCATCGTCGATGTGTGGCAGGGCAGCTCGTTCATGATCCTGATGCTCATGGCCGGTTTGCAAGGGGTACCGCCCGATTTACATGAGGCGGCGCGCGTGGATGGCGCAAACTCGTGGCAAAGCTTCTGGCGGATCACAGTGCCACTACTGCTGCCCATCTTAGTGACGGCATTGTTGATCCGTGTGATCGATGCCTTCAAAGTGGCGGATACTGTCATGGTGCTGACGGGCGGTGGGCCTGGGCAGGCCACAGAGACCGTCACTGTGGCGATTTATCGAGCCGGCGTTAAGGGGGGCGATCTCGCCTTTGGCAGCAGTCAAGCCTATTTTCTGCTCGTGATCATGCTCCTCTTTGGTGGCAGTTTTCTCTTTATGGCCCGGCGTGCGTTAGGCAAGAACTAGAACGCAGTCAATGATTGCGCAAGAAAAAAGGTGTCTATATGGGAATTCGTGCCCAGAAACGCATAACCAAGCTTGTTTCCTACACGGTACTGGTCTGGTGGTCGTTGATCCTATTTTTTCCAATTTATTGGGTTGTGATCGCCTCGTTCAAAAAACCAATCGATTTTGCGGTTAAGTCTCGCTATCTCCCTTTTGTCGATTTTCAACCGAGCCTGCACGCCTGGCAATATCTTTTTGTCGAACGGCTGGGCTGGTTTATGACCCCCTTTGCCAATAGCCTAATCACGGCCTTCATCTCTTCGATCATTGCCTTGGTGATCGGCTCCATGGCGGGCTACGCATTGGCTCGCTTCCGTTTTGGCAACCACAACAACACTATTGTGCTGGCTTTCATGTCGCAGCGCATGTTTCCCGGTGCGCTTTTTATTCTGGCCTTTCTGGTGATGTTTCGCGAGTTGCGCCTGCTCGATACCCGCACCGCGTTGATCATTGTGTATGCCAGCGGCGCGGTTCCCTTTGTCGTCTGGGTGATGCGCGACTTCTTTGAAAGCTTGCCAGTCGAAATCGAGGAAAGTGCGATGATCGATGGTGCTTCACGGCTAGGGGTCATCTTTCGTATTGCCATGCCATTGGCGGCACCGGGTCTCGTGGCGGTCTTCGTCCTCTGCTTGATCGGTGCTTGGAATGAATATCTGATCGCCCTCACCCTGAGCTTCCGCGAAGCCATTACCATTCCACTCTTTATGCAGATGCAAATTAGCACAACCGGGTATACTGAATGGTGGAACATGAGCGCCATTGCCCTGGTTAGTGTCCTCCCCGTCGTGATTGCAGGCATGTTGCTAGAACGCTACATCACTGGCGGTTTGACCTTTGGTGCCTTAAAAGGCTAAGACGCCTCCCCTGTAATGCTGCCCATAACCATCAGTTCGGGTTCGCCAGAGAGTCCGGACTGATGGGGTAAGGCTGGCCCAAAAGAATACGCTTGACTTTACGAATTAAGGGTCACCAATCAAAAATCCCCGCCAGGGGACTGAACCCGCGCCCTGTGTTATAATCAATCCGCCGCGCAGGCGTACCCCCTGCTAGCTTGGGCCTTCCCAGCGGCACATCCATCCAAGACCGTTTTACACAAGACTCATGCTAGAAATCAGGGAGTGACGATGATGTTTCTATCAACGCTGTGGCGTTTGATCCTTTTGGGCTGTGTGGCAGCCACGCTGTTGGCTTGCGCCCCCATTCCAGACACGGAAACGCTCTTTCAAACATCGACAATGAGCGCGCTACAAGCTGGCACATTTGACGGCGATCTACCCATTACCGCCTTAAAACGCCATGGTGACTTCGGTCTCGGCACCTTCAATGCACTGGAGGGGGAGATGGTCATGCTCGACGGCGAGATCTACCAGATCACCGCGGATGGCACGGCCCAGATCGCCAATGAGGAATTGCTCACCCCCTTTGCCGCGGTGACCTTTTTTGCCGCCGACCAAACGGCCTCACTCACTGATCCCCTGGCCTGCAGCGACTTACAAGCCCAGTTGGATAGCCTGCTGCCCGATCTCAACACGCCCTATGCGATCAAACTCACCGGTGAGTGGACCAGCCTGACGCTCCGCGCACCCCTGCCTGAAGAGCCGCCTTATCCCACGCTCACCGAAGCGCTGGCCGACCAAGTGATCTTCGAGTTTGCCGAAACAACGGGCACGATGGCCGGGTTTCGCCTGCCCGACTATGTAGCCGGTATCAACTCCCCGGGCTATCACTTTCATTACCTCAGCGCGGATCAGCAAAGTGGCGGCCACGTGCTCGATTGTCAAGCGGGCGCGCTCACCGTTGAGATCGACCAGATCGATACTGTACAACTTGATCTGCTGTCACCATCCTAAACCAGTCCTGAGTTAGCGCTTTTACAGGAATGCTCCATGCTGGTAGAGACGATTCTATACAACGGCAACATCCACACACTTGACCCGCACCAGCCACGCGCCACCGCGCTGGCCATCGGCGCCGGGCGGATTCTGGCCCGCGGGCAGGATGCTACCATCCGTGCCCTGGCCACCAGCCGCACTGCGCAGATTGATCTGCGCGGTCGCACGGTCTTGCCTGGCTTTATTGATGCCCACATTCACCTGTTGTGGTATGGCCGCGGCCTCAGCGAGATCAACTTGATGGGCGCGCCCTCACTCGAGCAGGCGCTGCAAACAGTCGCCCAGCAAGCCGCGGTCACGCCGCAGGGGGAATGGCTGCGCGGCCGCGGTTGGGATCAATCGCTGTGGGTCGATCAAGCCTTCCCCACGCGCTGGCTGCTCGACCAGATCGCGCCGGAGCACCCGGTCTATTTAGCGCGCAAATGTGGTCACGCAGCTTGGGTCAATAGCCGAGCGCTGCAACTGGCGGGCATCAATGCCAACACGCCCGATCCTGCTGGCGGTGAAATTGAGCGCGTCAATGGCGAGCCAACCGGCATTCTCAAAGAAAATGCCATGAGTTTGGTCTATCGCCATCTGCAATCCCCCACCCCGACGCAGGCAGTAGCGGCCTGTCAGCAGGCCATCCAACAGTTGCACCGCTTTGGCATTGTGGCGGTGCATAACATGGAAGATCGGCTCACGCTCAATGCCTTACAGGCGCTGCGCCGTGATGGGCAGTTGACCCTGCGCGTGGTGCAGCAGATTCCCGAAGCCGAGTTGGATGCCGCAATTGCGCTGGGCATCCAATCGGGCTTTGGCGATGAATGGATCCGCATTGGCGCGCTCAAGATCTTCGCCGATGGCTCGCTCGGCGCGCGGTCGGCGCAGATGATCGAGCCCTACGAAGGGGAGCCCACCAATTATGGCATTGCCATGCTCAGTCGCGAGCGCCTCTTCGCCCAAGTGGAAAAGGCCGCTCGCGCCGGTTTGGCGGTGCACATCCACGCGATCGGCGACCAAGCCAATCGCCATGTATTAGATGCCATTGAGGCCACGCGGCGGGCTGGCATCGGCCTGCAGCTGCGCCACCGCATCGAACACGCGCAGGTGCTGCATCCCACCGATATCGACCGCTTCGCCACGCTCAACGTGATCGCCTCCATGCAGCCGATCCATGCCACGCAAGATATGTTCTTGGCCGATGCGCATTGGGGAGGCCGCGCCCGCTTCGCCTATGCCTTCAACAGCTTGCTCAGTGCTGGCACGCGCTTGGCCTTTGGCTCAGATGCGCCAGTGGAATCTCCCGATG
>CAZMRA010000215.1:4622-8655 GCA_964568485.1 uncultured Caldilineaceae bacterium
TGCAAGGTTTATATGCAGCGACCACACGGCGCCGGGCCGATGGCACACCGGGCCCCGAGGGCTGGTATCCAGAAGAGACCATCGGCTTGGCCGAGGCAGTACACGCCTACACGGGCGGGGCGGCCTATGCAGGGGGCATGGAACATCAACAGGGGCGATTGGCCGAGGGCTACTTGGCGGATCTGATCGTCTTAGATCAAGATATCTTTGCGGCGGAACCAGACGCGCTCTTGCAAACGGGGGTCCTGGCCACCATGGTGGGGGGCACCTTTGTCTATGGGGCGGAAAGTGTCTTAGCGGAGTAACCCGGGCTGGGCGGCTTACCGAAGGCTAGCTTTCGGCTGCCGCCTGGTCGATCAACCCTTGGAGCTGCGCGCCATACTCCTCGACCATTGCCGCGGCTTGCTCATCGCTCTCCCCTTCGGCAGTCACCTCGAAGTAAGGCTTATCGGGATTGGGTGTCATCAACACCCAACGTTGTTCATCCAGCCACAGCTTCAGACCGTCGAGATTTTCAACCTGGTGGTCTTGATACTGCTGGTTGAGCAGACGCATTACCTTGCCCTTGGCTTCCCAGGGACAAGGCACCGAATGGCGCGCCATGTGGATCGGCGGCAAATAGGCCACCACTTGGCTCATCGGTAATTGGCGCTGGACAAGATATTGCAGCAGCCGCGCCGCCGCCATCAAGCCATCGACCGCGGGATGAAAATCGGGAAAGACAAAGTTGCCCGTGCCATCCACGCCCAGCAGCAAATTCCGCTCACTCGGGGTACGCATCACATGTTGCATGCTGTTGCTGATGCGCAGGATTTTGCCCTTGTGCCAGCCAGCAATTGTCTCCAGCGCGCATGGCAAATTGGGCAAGCCGACCACAGTCTGGCCAGGATTGGCGGCCAATGCCAGTTCGGCCATCAACGCCGCTGCGGTCATGGAGGTCAGGGGGGTTCCCTGCTCGTCGATCAAAAAGAGCTTCTCACCGCCCACATCGAATTGAATGCCCAGATCCGCATCCAGTGCCTGAACAATTTTGCCCACCCGCACTTGATTGGTGGTAAATTCCTCCTGCAACATTGCCAGCTTGGTTTCGTCCATGCGGGCATTGAGCGGCACCACATCCACCCCCAGCTGAGTAAGAATCCCGGCAAAGGTGTCCCCAGCCAGCCCATGCGAATAGTCAACGACAATGCGCAATTTAGCTGTGCGGATGGACTCAATGTCGATCAGGCGCAGAAAATCTTCGGTGTAAGCACTAATGGCGTGGGTGACGTAGTCGATCACCCCGATCTCGTCGAGATAGGCGCGGCGGAAATCACCCCGAAAGAAGTTCCGTTCCACCACCCGCTCCAGATTGGAGCTGAGGTTCATGCCCTCCTCGTTGATGAAACGGATATCGACCACCCGCTGATCAAAGGGGCTGAGCCGCACATGGATGCCGGCATAGGTGGAAGGATCCGAGCGGACATAATGGCGCAACACGGGAATGGCCACGCTCTCCAAGTCCCAGACGTTGACCCCCGCGCCCGGCAAGCCGCTGATCAGCGCCCGCTTTAACATACGCGAGCTGCGGTGTGAGTCACGGTTGATGGCCACGAAGCCGCCTTTGGGCACCGTTGCGCCGAGCGCGGCCCCCAGTTTGGCCGCGTACTCCGAGGTGAGATCGACATTCACCGTGCCCGACACGCCAAAGCGATTAAAGAGCGTGCGATGGCCTTGTGCGCCCCAGATGATGCTCTCTTTGACAATCGCGCCGGCGTCGATCCGTTTGTGGGGCCACAGTTTGACATCCGCATGGAGCACTGCATCTTCGCCGATGGTGCAATTGTCCCCGATGACGACGCCTTCAAAGGCCATCACTTTTGGCTTGATGCTGCATTGCCGGGTGACGATCGCGCCGCGGATTTCGCAGCTTTCGCCGATATAATTATTCCGCCAGATCACGCTGCGCTCGATGCGGTTGTAGTTATCCACCACCGTGTAATCGCGGATCACGGTTGGGCCGTAGATCTGCACGTCGCCCTTGATTTTGACGCCATGGCCCAGGTAGATGGGACCGAAGAGTTGGGCGCTCGGCGCGATCTCCACATCTTTGCCCACCCAAATGCCTCCGCCGATCGGTTCGCCAATCGGGGCGGGCAATTTCACCTTGCCCGAGAGCAGGTCGGCATTGGCTTGGCGGTATTCGTCCATATTGCCGATGTCGCACCAGTAGCCCGAGGCCACATGCCCGTAGATCGCCTGACCACGCGCCAACATGCGGGGAAAGAGTTCAGTGGAAAAATCGTAGGCCGTATCTGCAGGAATCTCGTCCAACACGCTGGGTTCGAGCACATAGATCCCGGTGTTGACCGTGTCGGAGATGATTTCGCCCCAGCTCGGTTTTTCGAGGAAGCGGACTACATTGCCTTCATTATCGGTGACGACCACTCCATACTCTAGCGGATTGGGGACGCGCGTTAAGGTGATGGTGGCGGCGCTGCCGTGAGCGCGGTGGGCAGCTACGATCTCGTCGAGATTAAAGTCGGTCAGCGCATCGCCGCTGATCACGATGAAAGTGTCGTCCAAAAACGATTGGGCATTCTTGACGCTGCCCGCAGTGCCGAGGGGCGTCTCTTCGACCACGTAATGGAGCTTCATCCCCAGATTGCTGCCATCCTCAAAAAAATCTTGGATGACCGCCGCCAAGTAGCGAACCGTGACAATCACCTCGGTGATGCCATAACTGCGTAACAGCTCCAAAATGTGGGTCATGACCGGCTTGTTGACAACCGGGACCATTGGCTTGGGCCGACCAATCGTTAAGGGGCGTAACCGGGCGCCATCGCCACCTGCCATCAACACAGCTTTCATGCCACCTCCATCTACGGGCTCACGCGCGCGGTCACCAACACCAAGGAAAGGATTACACAGGGGGCCAAGGATAATTGCGCCGGTGTGATTGCGGCGCGGGGTAGTGTTGGGTACGGGTCAGAAACGCGAGGCGCGCCAACAGCGCATCTAACTCGGCGCTGCTCAGCAACGTCTTGAGTTGCTGGGTCAACTCGGATTGGGGATCACAGAGGGCTTGGTTCAGCGCGGCAATATCAGCCAGCAGCTCTGGCTCAATCGGCTCACCGCTGAATTCCCAGATCACGGTGCGCAATTTGTATTCGGTGTGGAAACAAATACCGTGGTCAATCGCCCAAAGCCGTTGCTGATCGTCGATCAGACAATGCCCACTCTTGCGATCAGCATTGTTGATGATGAAATCGAACAGGGCCAATTGGCGTAG
Source organism: uncultured Caldilineaceae bacterium (assembly GCA_964568485.1). Lineage (GTDB taxonomy): Bacteria > Chloroflexota > Anaerolineae > Caldilineales > Caldilineaceae > CFX5. The sequence goes on from CAZMRA010000215.1 coordinate 7,894, forward strand.
GGCCGGCGCAAAACGCGCATCCTCCTGCACCGTAAAATAGTGGACATCCGCATCGTGGTTGATGTAAAACTGAACGCTGCCCAAACCACGCGTGCCATCGCGCAAGACGGTCGGCGGAACAAGCCCCCACTGCAAAGCAGAGCTCACCAAATAAGCCGCGGTCTCTCGGCAACAGAGCGTCCCCCATTCAAAATCCCAAAGCGGGTTTTCACCCCGTTGCGGCTTATAGACAGCGGGCAACGTCAGATCTTCAGTCGCCACAAAGACCAGAAAGCTAGTATTCGAGCTATAGGGCATCAACCCTTTTTCTTCAAACATACCCGAGCGTAACGTCTCGAGCACCTGCCCCTCACTCAGACTGATCGAGGGTTCGGCGGATGACTGGGAAGCGGCGGATGCAGCAGATGAGGACACCGGTTCACCTTAAGAATCAGAAGCCAGAACTAGACGAGAGCGAGCCATTGAGTATGTTGCGTGAAACAGATCTTCCCCCAATTGCTGGGGTAAAGTGTGCAATTTCAAGCAACTATCAGAGAGCAATCGGCATGGCGTGACCATCCGTTCGCGCACAGAAGTGGCCTGTGCGGTCGATGGGTCGACCACAAAGCGGACAAATTGGGCGACCTTTGGCAAGAATTTCAAGCGCATGTTCGCTCATGGCGCGCATTTGGTCACGCGTGGCCACAAAGCGGACAGCGGGAATCTCAGCGCTGTCGGGGTCGACCACTTCGGCCGGCACGCCCCAGGATAAGGCCCAGCCCT
>CAZMRA010000216.1:0-3319 GCA_964568485.1 uncultured Caldilineaceae bacterium
GATGACTACGCGCAAACCGCACGAGGTCGGGCTGAAGGAGTTAGTGCCCTATATCATGTTTGGGGCCAGCCCACGCGCTTCGATCAATCTCATCCTCGGGGCCCGGGCGTTGGCCTTTGTGCGCGGGCGTGCCTATGCGTTACCCCAAGATGTGCGCGATCTCGCCGAGGATGTGATGCGCCACCGCTTGGTGCTCTCCTACGAGGCGCTCTCCGACGGGGTCACCAGCGATCAGATCCTGGCGCAGGTTCTTGAACGAATTCCAATGCCCGAGGTGCCACTGCATGAATACAGCCGCTACCGTCGCTTCGCCTAAACGGACCCATACAACACCCGAAGGCATCTTGCAGCGGCTGGAATGGCAGGTGATTCGCCGTCTGGACGGGCTGTTACAAGGGGATTATCGCAGCCTCTTTTATGGCGCGGGGGTTGATTTTGCCGATCTGCGCGAGTATCAACCAGAAGATGATGTGCGCTACATCGACTGGAATGTAACCGCGCGCATGGACACACCCTATGTCCGGCAATATATTGAGGATCGCGAGATTGCCGCCTGGTTCTTGCTTGACCTCAGCCCGTCAATGGATTTTGGGGCGCAAGACAAGCTGAAGCGCACCATGCTGATCGACTTTGTGGCGACCATGGCCCGCCTCTTTACGCGCAACGGCAATCGCGTGGGCGCGATCTTCTACGGCCATGGGCTTGAGCGCACAATTCCCGCCCGCGGGGGCCGCATGCAAGTCTTGCGCCTGGTGCATGATCTGCTCAAGCACCCCCAGTTGCCCCCCAGTGCGCCGACCGATCTGTCACCGTTGTTGTATGCCAGCCTGAACACGATCCGCCAACGCTCGTTGATCTTCTTGATTTCGGACTTTGTCAGCACGCCGGGCTGGGAACGACCATTGCGCCAGTTAGCTCAACGCAACGAAGTGCTCGCCATCCAATTGTGGGATCCGCGCGAGCGCACGTTGCCCAATCTGGGGCTGATTCTGTTGGAGGATCCGGAAACCGGCGAGCAGCTTTATGTCGACACCAACGATCGCCAATTTCGGCAGCGCTTCCAAGAGATAGCCCTGGAGCGAGAAGCAACGCTGCGCGAGCTGTTCAAGCGGGCGGGCGTCGATCAATGGTCGCTCTCGACGGAAGAGGATCTCGTGCGGGCGATCGTGCGCTATGCGCATCAACGCCGCCAGCGCCGCAAATGAGTTGCGGCTGCGCTTGGTTCTTTGATTTTCGCAGGGATGTAGGATAACAGTATGTCTTTTATTTGGCCTGCGATGTTGTTCAGTCTATTGCTGATCCCGCTCTTGATTTGGCGTTATTGGCGCATGCAAGAGCGGCGACGCCAATTGGCAACCCACTACGGCACGATGGGATTTGTCCCAGCGAGCGGACACTCGCTGGGCCGCCGGCGTCATCTGCCACCGCTATTCTTTTTGATCGCGCTGACGCTGCTGTTGATTTCGCTGGCGCGGCCCGAGGCAGTGGTCAGTTTGCCGCGCCTCGAAGGTACGATCATCTTGGCGTTTGATGTGTCGGGCAGCATGGCCGCCACCGATCTGGAGCCGACGCGCATCGACGCGGCCAAAGCTGCGGCCATTGACTTTGTCCAACGCCAACCCGACACGATTCAAATCGGTATTGTGACCTTCCGCGATAGTGGCTTTGCGATTCAGCCCCCCACCAATGACCAACCCACTATCCTCAATGCGATCAACCGGTTGCAGCCGGAACGCAGCACCTCGCTCGGGCAAGGTATCGAAGCAGCCCTCAATACCCTGTTTGCCCCAGCCGAGCAGCGCTCGAATGTCTACAGCAACTTGGAACCCACTGCCCTCCCCACGCCTGAACCCGTGCCGCCAGGCAGTAACCAGTCGGCGGTGATTGTCCTACTTAGCGATGGGGAAAACACAGCTCCGCCCGACCCGCTGGCGGTCGCGCAATCTGCTGCGGATCGCGGCGTGCGCATTCACACCATTGGCATTGGTAGCCCCGATGGCGCAACTTTGGAGGTCGAAGGCTTCCTCATCCATACCCAACTCGATGAGCGCACCCTCCAAGAAATTGCCGAGTTGACCGCTGGCACCTATTTCAACGCCACCAGCGCTGCCGAATTACAAGAAATCTATGACAAGTTGACCCCGGCACTGGTAATCAAACCCGAACCGATGGAGGTGACTGCACTCTTTGCTGGTGCCAGTATCCTCGTCCTCTTAATTGGCATGACTTATTCGCTCCTCTGGTTTGGGCGGGCGCTATGAGCATGCGGAGTGGAGTCGTCGAATGACCTTCCTATGGCCCAGCTTTATCTGGTTATTGGGGCTGCTCCCGCTCATCATCGGCGGCTATATTTGGATTTTGCGGCGTCGTCGGCGCTTCGTGGTGCGCTATTCGAGCCTGAGCTTGGTGCGGGCGGCGTTGCCGCGCCATACCTGGTGGCGGCGACATCTTCCCTTTGCCTTGCTGGTCCTCGCCCTGACCAGCTTACTGGTGGCGCTGGCCCGTCCTGCCGCCATTGTCAGCATGCCCGCGGGCCAAGCGACCATCATTTTGGCGTTGGATGTCTCACGCAGCATGTGTTCTACCGACATCGAGCCCAATCGGCTGGTGGCAGCGCAAGATGCCGCGATCTCGTTCATCCGCGAGCAGCCAGCGAATACGCAAATTGGCATTGTTGCCTTTGCCGGTTTTGCCGAATCCCTGCTGCCCCCCACCAACGATCAGGAGCTGCTGGAAGATGTCGTGCTGAGCCTAACCACTGGACGGCGTACAGCGATCGGCAGCGCCATTCTCGAGGCGATCAACATGATCGCTGATTTGGATCCCAATGTCGCGCCCAGCGTTTATGGGAGCACCAGCAATAGTCAAGCCACGCCAGTGCCCCCCGGGGTCTATACACCGAGTATTGTCGTGCTACTCACTGATGGCGCGGCCAATGCCGGCCCCTTGCCGGTCGACGCGGCGCAACAAGCCGCGGATCGCGGCGTACGTGTCTACACCATCGGCTATGGCACCGACCGCGGTGGGATGATGAATTGTCTGGCGCGCTACGGGGATAGTGGTTTGGGGGGCTCACCCTGGGGCGGTGATCAATTCTTCGGTGGTGGTGGCTTTCGTCGCGGTATCGACGAAGAGACACTGAAACAAGTTGCCGAGATCACCAGCGCTGAATATTACTCGGCCGAAAGCGCTGCCGAATTGCAAGAAGTCTTTGCCAATCTCCCAACGTCGTTGATCATGCGCTATGAAACCAGTGAGATCAGCGTAGCATTTACCGCGCTGGGTGCACTCTTAGCCACTTGTGCGATTGCACTTTCCA
>CAZMRA010000216.1:3338-8647 GCA_964568485.1 uncultured Caldilineaceae bacterium
GGCAGCCGCTACCCTAGCGAGCGTAGTACCAAACTCCTAGCTCGCTTTTTTGGGGTTGGGCAAGCGCTCATTTTTATAGTACACTATTGTTGCAACTAGTGAAACAAAGATCACAGTTGTTTCATCGCGGCTGTCATCGGCAAGGATACACTATTTAAACCTACACTATAAGAAGTTGGTATGAAAGGAGATGCGATGAAAGACCTACGCTCATTGTGGGTACCCAGCCTTATCGCCTTATGTCTGGGATTGATAATCACATTACCATTGCGTGCTGGTGGGGCACCATTTGATTATAAACCCACGACCGAGCCGCCTGTCTCCACACCTGCATCGACACCGACATCGGATACATCCGAGACTACGGACACATCCGACACCACAGATACAACTGACACGCCTGCCACAACTCAACCCGCAGAAGCAGCTGTTCCTGCCGGGATCTATGTTAATGAATTTATGGCAGACGCAAACCGGGGCCATGAGAACCCCGACAAGCCCGGCGAATATCCCGATTGGTTCGAGCTCTACAACGCCGGCGACACCGACTTCAGCCTGGATGGTCTCTATTTGACCGACAGCCAGGCCGAGCCAACTCTCTATGCGATTCCGGATGGACTGATCATTCCGGCCAAAGGATTTATTGTCTTCTATGCGGACAATCAACCAGAGTTAGGGCCACTTCACGTGAACTTTGCCCTCGGCCGCAATGGTGAATTTATTGGGCTCTATGATCCGGCCACGGAGAGCTTTATTGATGGCAAATCCTTCTCGCGGCAGCAGACCAATGTCTCGGAAGGTCGCATTCCCGACGGCGGTGTTTGGAACGTGCTAGAACGACCTTCGCCAGGGGCAAGCAATGCACCCGAAGCGAGCGACACCGAGGTAGGCGAAACTGAAGCAGACGATGCTTCCGAAGGCAGCGAAGGATAACGTTGCTTACAGAGGCGTACTAGTTGCAAACAAATAGAGGGGAGACGCGCTGCGTCTCCCCTCTATCATTTTCTGGGTTATGGTGCAAACAAAAAAACTACCAATAAGAAAAACCGGTCATGTTGTTCCCCCGAGGCTGGCAAGCCAGCACAACATAACCGGTTTCTGATTGAAAGAATATCAGACTTCGGGGCTGGGGTCAAGAGGTCTGCGCGATGGATAGACTACGCTTAGGCTACTATTGGAAAACGATGAAAGACGCAAAAAATTGATATATTATCGGTTATTAGATTCGCTAGATCAGCTTGGCCGATGCCAACATAGTCAACCACGGGCAGGCATGGTAAACTACGCTCTCGATCAAACCCAATCATGTGGCTCCAGCAAACATGTGTAATTACTCGCCTGCAATGAGAAAAGGAAGGTGCATGAATGACCGATCACCAGGCTGCCTACGAGGTGCTGGCCGCGACCTTAACCGCACAAGGTGTTGATCTAGAAGCAGTCAAAACAGCCCTCAAGCGGCAACAAATCGAAACGCCGAGCTGGGGATATGCCAACAGTGGTACCCGTTTTAAGGCCTTCCCTTGGCCCGGTGCCGCAACAACCACTCACCAAAAACTCGATGATGCCGCCATGGTCCATAAGATGACCGGCATCGCGCCATCGGTGGCAATCCATATCCCATGGGACAAACCAGAAGATGGCGACTATGTGGCAATGTGCCAATATGCCGAAGATCAAGGCATTCGCATTGGCGCGGTCAACCCCAATGTCTTTCAAGACGAAGCTTACCGGCTTGGCTCGCTGGGCAATCCTGATTCAGGTGCGCAAGAGCAGGCGCTCGATCACTTGCTCGAATGCTGCGAGATCATGACCAAGGTGAAGAGCGATTCGCTCAGCCTCTGGTTTGCCGATGGCACCAACTATGCGGGGCAAGATAGCTTGCGCGGGCGCAAACAACGCTTCGAACGCCATCTCAAAACCGTCTACGAACATCTCCCCGCTGGGGGCCGGATGTTGATCGAATACAAATTCTTCGAGCCTGCTTTTTACAGCACCGACATCCCCGATTGGGGCGTTGCTTATGCTTGGAGTCTGAAACTCGGTCCGCAAGCCCAAGTTTTGGTCGATATCGGCCATCATGCGCAGGGCGTCAACATCGAGCAGATTGTCGCCTTTCTGCTGGATGAAGGCCGACTCGGCGGTTTTCATTTCAACAACCGCAAATATGCCGATGATGATCTCATTGTTGGCACATCCAATCCTTATGAACTCTTTTTGATCTTCAACGAGCTGGTCGAGGGCGAATTGAGCAGCGATCCCACGGTACAAACCTGCTCCCAAAATGTCGCCTACATGATCGACCAATCGCACAACATCGAAGGCAAAATGGAGGCAATGATCCTCTCGGTACTGAATTGCCAAGAAGCCTATGCCAAAGCGCTTCTGGTGCCGCGTGAAGCACTGGCCGAAGCCCAAGCCAATGGGGATGTGCTCGGCGCCCATCGCATGCTCACCGAAGTCTACAAGACGGATGTGCGGCCACTGTTGGCCCAAGTACGGGCTGAGATGGGTATCCCGACCGACCCGATTGCTGCCTACCGCGCCAGTGGCTATGAGCAAAAAATCGCCAGCGAACGTGGCAAGGCCGCGACCAGTGGGGGCTATCAATAATTCGTTACCGGTGAAATGCGGCAATTTTGGAGTCCAATATGCCACAAAATTTATGGAATGAAACCGAAGCCAGCCAGCATCCCGCCCTGGATGGCCTAGTCTACCGCAGTAATTTGTTAGGGCGGGATCGCTCAGTCGTCAATATTTATGGCGGCAATACCAGTGCTAAGCTGCTTGAACGCAATCATCTGGGCCAAGAGGTCGAAGTTTTGTGGGTGAAGGGTTCGGGCAGTGATGTCGCGACCATCAGCGAGCGTGGCTTTGCGGGCTTGCGCTTGGCCGAAATTTTACCACTGATGGAGCGTGAGGCCATGAGCGATGAGGAGATGGTCGCCTACTTGGCCCATACCACTCATGCGCTGGAGCGCCCACGCCAATCGATCGAGACCCTGCTCCATGCATTTACACCGGGCAAACATGTCGATCACACCCATCCGGACGCAGTGATCAGCCTGGCCTGTACGCCCAATGGCCGTGAACTCTGCCAAGAGTTATGGGGCGATAAGATGGTCTGGGTCGATTACATTCGCCCCGGCTTTACGCTGAGCAAATGGATCGGCGAAGGGATTCGTGCCAATCCCAAAGCTGAGCTGGTGATCATGGGCAAACATGGCCTGGTCGTCTGGGGCGAAACCAGCCGTGAATGTTACGACAATTCGATCCGCACGATCCAAGAAGCTGAAGATTTTATTCAGAGCCGACGTAATAGTCGTGTGATCTACGCCAGTGCCGGGCTGCCGACACTGGATGCGACGCAGCGTCAAGCCATCTTGGCGCAGATCCTGCCGCCCTTGCGCGGCGCGGTCAGCCAAGAAACACCCGCCATTCTGCAGGTGGATGACAGCGACGCCGTATTGGACTTTGTCAACAGCAAGACAGCCGCCACCTGGTCCCAGATCGGTGCCGCCTGCCCCGATCACCTCGTGCATACCAAACGCCTCCCGCTCTTCGTCGATTGGAACCCCGACGCCAATGATGTTGCCGGACTGATCGAGAAGCTGAAAGCGGGCGTGCAACAATACACGGCCGACTATCGCGCCTATTTCGACAGCTGCAAGCACGAAGGCGACGAGATACGCGACCCAGCCCCGCGGGTGATTCTCATCCCGGGCCTGGGGATGATCAATACCGGGCCGGATGCGCTCGGGGCCGAAGTAAGCCGGCAATTGTATCATCGCGCCATTGCCGTCATTGAAGGCAGCCAAAGCGTGGGCGAATTCATCAGCTTGACCCCGCAAGAAGCCTATGACGTGGAATATTGGCCGCTCGAGCTCTACAAGTTAAAACTGCGCCCGGCACCACGCGAGCTGGCTGGCCGTGTGGCGATTGTCACCGGTGGAGCCAGCGGCATCGGCCGCGCCACCGCCCGACGCCTCGCCGAAGATGGAGCGCACGTCGCCATTTTCGATATCAACCTCGAAGGGGCCAAAGCCGTCGCCGGTGAACTGAACAAAAAGCATGGGCACAAGCGCAGCATCGCTGTTCATTGCGACGTCACCAGCGAAGAGGCGGTTGCCCAAGCCTTTGCCGAAGTCATCTTGGCTTATGGCGGCATCGATCTAGTCGTGAGCAATGCAGGCATCGCTATCAGCGCGCCGATTGATCAGACCACCGTGGCCGACTGGAACAAGACCATGGACATCCTGGGCAAGGGCTATTTCCTTGTTAGCCGGGAAGCGTTCCGAGTGTGGAAGACGCAACAGCTCGGGGGCAGCCTGATCTACGTCGCCAGCAAGAACAGCGTCTACGCAGGCAAAGGCGCGGCCGTGTACAGTGCGGTCAAAGCAGCCGAGCTCCACATGGCACGCTGTTTGGCCGAAGAAGGTGGCGCTTTTGGCATTCGCGTCAATTCGGTCATGCCCGATGCTGTGATTCAAGGAAGCGGTATTTGGGATGCTGGTTGGCGAGAGGCGCGAGCCAAAGGCTATGGCATCCAACCAGATGAACTAGAGGAATTTTACCGGCAGCGGACAACGCTCAAAGTGAATGTCTACCCAGAGAATATTGCGGAGGCGATCAGCTTTTTGGCGGGGCCGCGGGCCAGTCGTACGACCGGGGCTGCGCTCACCGTGGATGGTGGCGTAGCAGCAGCCTTCCTGCGCTAAATAACAAAGACCGGACGATCATTTCGCTTATCGTCCGGTCTCTTTTTTAATTCTGTACGTTGATGGTCACTTGGCAAGGGGGCGGGAAGTTTGCCGTTTGATCAACCACCGTGAGACGCAAAGTATAAACCCCATTGGGCACTGCGCTACTGGCGAAGGTAGCCAATAACCCACCTTCCACTGCCGAATTTGCGCCGCCAAAATAGACAAAGCCATCGCTGGCGTCGGCCCCAGGTGCAAACTCTACTTTATAATACTGGAAAATCTCATGGGCGGCACGGCCAATGACCGCTACATCGCCGCTCACCGTCTGATTCACCCCGGGTGAAGTGATCACGGAGCGAGCATCAGCACAAGCCGGCGCCACCACAACTGGGGCTGGGACCTCGGTCGGGGTCTCCGTCGGTGTTTCTGTGGGAGTCTCGGTCGGTAGCTCTTCTACCGGCGGGGTTGCTGTCGGTGTTGGCGAAGGTGTATCTGTGGGCATGGGCGTTGCCTCACCCTCTGGCACCCCTTCGCCGGCAGGCTGCTCAGGAAGCGCGGGAGTAGGCTCACCGACGGCTTCCCCTTCAACTGCTTGATCGGATGGTGTAG
>CAZMRA010000217.1:0-8554 GCA_964568485.1 uncultured Caldilineaceae bacterium
GAGCACGTACCTGCCACAGGCCCGGGATCTGGATGGCCAAATGTAAGGCTGCGCCAATCACCACGCCCAACGCCAAGCCAGTAATGCCCAGCGTTGGCACCAGTCCCCAGGCGCTGAGAATGATTGCCCCATTGTAAAAGAGCGGCGCAGCAGCAGGTAAAAGGAAATGATGCACCCCATTAAGGGCACCCATGATCAACCCACTGGCTCCAAAGATCACCGTGCTGAGCAACATCCAGCGCATTAAGTGGGCGGTGAGAAGCTGCTGATCGGCCGAAAAACCCGGTGCAATCAAACTCTGGACAAGTGGTAAAGCCAACCAAGCGGCCAGCGCAGCGATGATCGTCAACAGTAGGATGACGAGATTGAGGCAGCGGCTAAATAACAACCAGGCGCCAACTTGGTCGTCGCGCGCCCAGTAGCTGGCAAAGGTCGGAATAAAAGCGCTGCCAAGGGCACCGCCTGCGACTAGTTGAAAGAGTAGATCGGGCACGCGAAAAGCGGCGAGATAGGCATCCAGTTCACTACCTGCGCCAAACTGAGCGGCGATCACAACTTCGCGCACCAAGCCCAAAACGCGGCTCAGCACAAAAAAGAGCATCACAACCGCCGCGGCGCTGGCAATGCTGCGACTTGGTCGCGTTACACCTGTAGGGGGCGATGCAGGATTTGCAGAATCTGTCGTCATCGAATGCGGCACCGTCCCGCTAGAATTCTGGTCATCTTGTGAATTGCTTGAGAATCGTTTACTTTTGTGCTACACTAAGCTATCTATATTGATTCGATTTCGTAGAAAAATGCTTGGGTTTGGCTCAAGTAACAGGAGGCCTTTCTGGATAGCAATACACTCGCCCGTCAAATCGTTGACATTGTTGAAGAAAAACAAGCGGCTGACATTGTGCTGCTAGATGTACGTGAACAGACCTCAATTGCCGACTATTTTATTATTGCTACCATTGATAATGAGCGGCAAGGCAAGGCGATTCAAGACGATCTGCAAGAGAAGCTTCAAATCGAACACAATATCCGCCCACTCAACTTGAGCGGTTTCGACGCCAACAACGGAGGGTGGGTATTGCTCGACTATGGTGATGTGCTCGTTCACCTCTTCTCAGAAGAGATGCGCCATCACTATCGGCTTGAAGAGTTGTGGAACAAAGCCACAGTTGTGCTGAAAGTGTTGTAAGCCAAACACTGTTTGTTGCGGCCTGCCTAGGCTCGTTGTTTAGCAGAGCTCCACGGCGACGGCTGTACCGCCTCCGGTGCCATGACAGAGTGAGGCAAGGCCGCGAGTCTGGCCCTGACGTTGTAGCGCATGCAACAGCGTTACAATGATGCGTGCCCCGGAGGCCCCAATTGGGTGGCCGAGCGCAATTGCACCGCCATGGACATTGAGCTTTTCGTAGGGAATACCTAATGAGCGCCGCAGCAGCACGCTGTTGAGCGCAAAGGCTTCATTGTTCTCGAAGAGATCAAACTGATCAATCGTGGTGTCGAGTTTCTTCATCAATTTGTCGATGGCCGGTAGCGGCCCTTCGACAAAGCGCCAAGGTTCCACCGCCGCCCACGACCCGTCCAATAACCGCGCCATAGGTTGCAACCCATGCGCTCTGACGGCTGCTTCGCTAGCCAAAACCAAGGCAGCAGCCCCGTCTGAGATCTGGCTGGAATTGCCTGCGGTCAGCAACCCATCCCGGCCAAAAGCCGGCCGTAGCGCGGCTAGCGATTCTAGAGTTGTTTCGGGGCGGATCCCTTCATCCGCTGCAAAGATAATTGATTTGCGCCGTTCTTGAATGGTCAGCGGGGCAATCTCAGCCTCGTAAGCGCCGCTGGCGGTGGCCTCTGCTGCTCGTTGGTGCGAGAGTTGTGCGACTTCGTCCAATTCGCTGCGGCTCACGCCATGGGTCGCAACCAGCCGTTCGGTCTCCTCGCCCATCAACTCGCCGCTCATAGGGTCGGTCAAGCCATCGTGCATGAGAATATCGATCAGCTTTTCTTGATTGTCGCCGACCAACAACTTGTATCCCCACCGGGCTTTGTGTGTCTGCAAAAAGCCCGCTTGTGACATTGACTCGACCCCACCTGCCAAAACTAGATCTGCCTCGCCCGCGCGGATAGCCATGGCCGCGTTCATCACGCTCATCATGCCCGATGAACAGAGCATGTCCAGCGCATAGCCATCCACTGCTTGTGGGATGCCTGCTTTGAGCGCGGCATGGCGTGGCAGCAATTGCCCATGCCCATGTTTGAGGATATTCCCAAAGACAAAGAGATCGAGCGCCTCGCCCGCGATATTGGCGCGCTGTAATGCCGCTTGCATGACGTTGGCGGCGAGATCCACTGGCGAAACATCTTTGAGCGCTCCGCCAAACTTCCCGATTGGGGTACGCACTGCCGAGAGAATATAGACGTCGCTCATGCCATCTCCATCTGGGCTGAGGGTATCGGCTGAAGACAATTACGCAGGTTGGCCAAGTCCATTGGCGGCCAGATTGGCGTCGCGATACTTTTTCCCCTCTTCAATTAACATGACGGGAATGCCATTGCGAATTGGGTACTTGTAGCCATTGCGGGGATTGAGCAAAAACTTGCCCTCATCGACCAATTGTAACGGCCCTTTGTCTTCCGGGCAGACGAGAATCTTTAGCAACTCTGGGCTGATTTCGCCACCGAGTGGCGTGTCAGCCAAGGACGTGATCGGCGTCGTGGGCAGCACGCCGCTGCGCTCGGCGCTGCCATTGCCACCGGCCGGAGCCAAAAGTTTCTTGGCTACATAGACGACACCACCGAGGATTGCAGCCCAAACCAGTAACTTGAAGAAAGTTTTCATCTTGAAATTCCTATCCTTTGCTTGCAATGCAAACAGCCATTGAGTGCCATTACACTACCGAATGGCCTATTATTTGTCAACTCTTGCGATTTATCAATCCAAGAACACCGATAAAGGACCGACGCGCAACTTTTGCTAGTTATTTGTGTTTTGTTCATATAACAATCGCATTGATAAATTTTGGCTTGCAAACCAGTTAATTCAGCCGTCGCGCTTGCTCCGGTTGTTGTGGGCTGCGTTTGCTAGATGATACGAATAGGAACGTCGCAAGCTCATGACTAGTCATACCCAATCATCCACGGCTTCTACCAATGGACATGGCCCTCGGCGCGTGGTTGTCACCGGTTTAGGCGCCGTGACGCCGCTTGGCCTCACTGTGCATGAAACCTGGGACGGCTTACTTACTGGCCGCTCAGGGATCGATTATATCGACCGCTTTGACACCAGCCAGTTGCGGACCCGGTTTGCCGGCCAAGTGAAGAATTTTGATCCACAAAATTATATGGATCGCAAAGAGGCCCGGCGGCTCGATCTCTACATTCAATATGCCTTGGCTGCGACCAAAGAGGCCATTGAAGATTCGAAGTTGGATTTCAGCCAAGAGATTCCCAACCGTATCGGTTGCATTATCGGCAGCGGCATCGGTGGGATTTTGTCCACCCTGGAAAATCAGGCTGTGGCCAATGAAAAAGGTTTGACGCGCATTAGCCCATTTATGGTGCCTAACCTTTTGGTCGATAGCGCGGCGGGCAAGGTTGCCATCGAATACAATCTGCATGGCGTGAATCATGCAGTCGTCAGCGCGTGTGCTAGCGGTACCTCGGCTACTGGCGAGGCGTTCGAAGTCATACGCCGAGGCGATGCCGATGTGATGATCGCAGGTGGGGCGGAAGCTGCCATTGCCCCGTTGATCATGTCGGGGTTTGATGTGATGGGCGCGCTCAGCCAGCATAACGAAAATCCTGCTGGGGCTTGCCGCCCGTTCGAGGCCAACCGTGATGGCTTTGTGGTTAGCGAAGGCAGCGCGATTCTCGTCTTGGAAACTGAGGAACATGCGCGTGCTCGCGGCGCCCACATCTACGCCGAGATCATCGGCTATGGCAGCAGCGCGGATGCCTATCACATGGCGGCCCCCCATCAACAAGGCCGGGGCGCCGTCGATGCCATGAGCATGGCCCTGCGCAAGGCTAAAGAATATGGGGTGGAGCCCACGCAGATCGATTACATCAACGCTCACGGGACGGCTACCCGCCTCAACGATGTTGGGGAGACCATGGCGATCAAGCAGGTGCTGGGCGAACATGCCTACAATGTGCAGATCAGCAGCACCAAGAGCATGTTGGGCCATCTCCTAGGTGGGGCCGGGGCAATCGAGGCGATCATCTGCGCCAAAACGATCACGGAGAAGATTATCCCTCCGACCATCAATTTGCACGAACAAGACCCCGATTGTGATCTGAACTATACGCCGTTGGTCGCCAAACCGGCGGATGTGAAAGTGACACTGAGCAATAGTTTTGGCTTTGGTGGGCACAACGCATGCGTGATGATGCGACGTTACGTCAGCTAGCAGCCAGCTCAAAAGCGTTTGAGCTTCGAGCGTGCTCTGTCCATATCACGAGGATTCGTAGGCACGAGATTTTGAGATAGATAGTTAGTTCGTCAAGGTGCATGGCGTTGCACAAGCCACTGAAATTCAGGGGAGAAAGCAGCTTTCTCCCCTGAATGAATCGGCCATGAGCGCTAGCTATGCCCACAGAAACTGCATGAGGCATGTGGATGATGGACGAATGGAGAGACGCGGATGGCGAACGAACAGGCAGCACAAGACAATCATGAACGACACAACGGCACGAACGGTGCGGTCAAATCACAGCCACTTATTGAGTCTATTCCGCAGGCGGCTCCTGCGTTAGAAAACCCAAGTGGCGGGCGACGTTACGCCCAGATCATCGGTTGGGGCTATCACGTTCCTGAAAAGCAAATCACCAATCATGATCTGGAGCAGATTGTCGATACCACCGACGAATGGATCCGCACGCGTACGGGCATTGAAACCCGCCATGTCGCGGCCAACCCCAAAGAGACTTCGGCTACCTTGGGCATCGCGGCTGCACGCAAAGCATTGGCGGTGGCTGATGTTCCCCCCAGCAAGATCGATTTGATCATCTGTGCGTCAAGCTCACCGGAACACATCTTTCCGGCGACTGCTTGCATTATTCAAGATGCGCTGGGCGCGGTCAATGCCGGGGCATACGATTTGAGCGCGGCGTGTTCGGGCTTTGTCTATGCGCTCAGCCAAGCGCGGGGCGCGATCTTGGCTGGTGACGCCGAATATGTGTTGGTGGTTGGGGCCGAGACTTTGAGCCGTATGGTCGACTGGACAGACCGCAACACCTGCATCCTCTTTGGAGATGGAGCAGGTGCCGTCTTGGTGGCGGCGAGCGATGTGCCTGGCGGTATTATGGCGGTGGATCTAGGGAGCGATGGCTCGGGGGCCAATACCCTTACCTTGCTCGCTGGTGGGAGTGCCATGCCCGCTAGTCTGGAAACGGTCAGCACGGGCAGCCACTATATCAAAATGGATGGCAAGGCAGTCTTCCGGTTCGCGACCAAGGTGATGGCCGAAGCCACCAAACGGGTCCTCAACCGCGCTGGTCTGACAACGGATGAGGTGGATCTGATCATCCCCCACCAGGCCAATATCCGTATTATTCAAAACAGTGTGCTGCAACAGCTCAAGATACCCGAAGATAAGGTGATGGTGAATGTGCAGCATTATGGCAACACCAGCACGGCGAGCATCCCGATTGCGCTGTGCGAAGCGATTGAGGCCAAGCGCATTAAGCCGGGCGATAATCTGGTCTTTGTAGGATTCGGCGCTGGGTTGACGTGGGCTGCGTGCGCGATTCAATGGAGCGTGCCGGTCGAGAAGCGTTTACCCAACTGGTGGAAGAATTATCGCCGCCAGGCTACCTATCAAGCTGCAGCAGCGCGCAGTATGTGGCGCAAGGCCGTACGTTGGGTTTATGATGTCTTGCCTGCCGACCCCGAGTCTGTACCGGCGAAAGAAGGCAGTACGTCCGTGCCAAGCGAAGTCAAGCACGGCGTTTCAGAACATTGACGTCGGCTGGCGTATGATCTTGTTCCTAAGTTTCCACAAATCTCTGCAAGCTCTTCATGGTGATATAGAGCTTTCGGGAATTTGTGGAAATTTTGTGTTCAGCTCCTGAATCTAGCTGCCACCTCGGGCTGTAGTAGATACCACAACACAATCGCACCGGGGATTGTTCCGATGGGCACGAAGATCAAGCCGATCATGGCTAATACAATCGCACCGGTGCGGCCCCAACTGTATACTTTCCACAAGCCATAGCCAACGACTAGGTTGAGTAGCCCCAGCACGAGCAGTACGCCACCAATCAACCCCACAGCGATAAAGCCGAAAAGGGCGTCTGGCTCTTCTGCCAGCGCGACGACACCGAAGATCAATGCCGGGACCGTCATGATCAGCGAGCCGATCAAAAAGAGGCTCGCAACAAAAAAGTAATAGAGCGCAGTTAGGGTGATGCCATCACTGCGAGATGACCAAGCTTGCGCTTGCGTGTCTGGTTGAACTGGTTGAAGTGTCATCGATTTATTCGTTCTCCTTTTCTTCCTCAGATTAAAGCCCAGTTCGCTTATCTGCATGAAGCGAAAAAGGTCAGTCCGTTCGATTCTCGGCTGGCCACTCGCGAAAGATCACGGCGACCGTTGTCTTATCCAGCATTGCAAACTCGCGTGCACCCCATGGTCTGAGGGCCACACGATTGGCATTAGGGTGCAAGAGCTGAGGCGAACGGGTAGCCATCTCTTGGTAGATCTCGTCTATATGCTCGGTCTCGATGCCCAGCTCTGGGCGATCCTTGGCGGCATATTCAGGGCTTTCAACGAGATAGGCCTTGGCCCCATCGCGCGCAACCACGGCCAATGTTTCATCCTGGTAAAGCACTTTGAAGCCCAAACCATCCACAAAAAATGTGAGCCCATCTTGCAGGTGATCGTAGAAGATCTTAGGGATGAGATTTTTGAACATTGGACCACCTCCGGCATATTGCCTGTCTACTTGGCTCTACGAGAAGCACAGATGAAAGTTGCGCCACTCATGGCCACACCATTCGCTATTTTACAGTTTTCATGGTACAACAACGCCAGCGAATCGCGCAGTTTTGTATCCCATTGGCGCGGCGCATCTGTCTCTCTCTAGCAGCGCATAACTTATCGTAGCTACACGGTTTAGGCAGCGCCGAGATGACGCGCAGTAGATGCAGTGTCATCCCATCGACCCCTCTTTTGCTCGAGGCTTGTGTAAGACCTAAGCAATCAAAGAAGACGTAGGTGGTGGCGGAGGGTTACGTGCCAGCGTCTTTTTGCTTTGAATGAGAGCATAGTTAGAGACCAAAATCATACAGAATAGGAGCTTATGATGACAGAAATCGCCTATATCAACGGACGCGAGGTGCTAGACAGTCGCGGCAACCCCACGGTAGAAGTTGAAGTAGTTTTGGATAGCGGCGGCTTTGGCCGCGCCATGGTACCCAGTGGTGCCAGCACCGGTGCCCACGAGGCAGTCGAATTGCGCGATGGCGACAAAAGTCGTTACGGGGGCAAAGGTGTCTTGAAAGCGGTGGAGAGCGTCAACGAGACCTTGGCCGATGAGCTGATTGGGTACGATGCGCTGGATCAAGTGGCGATCGACTTGACCATGCTCGAACTGGATGGCACGCCCAACAAAGGTCGCCTTGGCGCCAATGCCATTCTCGGTGTTAGCTTGGCTGTGGCCCGCGCCGCTGCCGATGCGTTGGAAATACCACTCTATCGCTATCTGGGGGGCGTCAGTGCTCGCACCTTACCCGTGCCGATGATGAATATTCTCAACGGGGGCAAACATGCTGAGGGCAGCACCGACTTCCAAGAATTTATGGTCATGCCGGTCGGCGCGGAGAGCTTCCGCGAAGCAGTGCGCTGGGGCTCGGAGATCTATCAGAGCTTGAAAAAAGTGTTACACGATGGCGGTTTTAGCACCAATGTGGGCGATGAAGGTGGCTTTGCCCCTAGCTTGGGCGGTAACGTGCGGGCCATTGAGGTGATCCTCCAGGCCATCGAAAAGGCGGGCTACCGACCTGGCGAAGATGTCTTTATCGCGCTCGACCCGGCCAGCACGGAACTGTACGATCCGGCGACCAATACCTATAAGCTGAGCATTGAAGGCAAAACGCTGAGCAGCGATGAACTAGTCGAGTTATGGACTGATTGGGCCAATCGCTTCCCGATCATCAGCATCGAAGATGGCATGGCCGAAGATGATTGGGCTGGCTGGAAGCAGCTCTATGAAAAGATCGGCCACAAAGTCCAGCTGGTGGGCGATGATCTGCTGGTAACTAACGTCGAGCGCATCGAACGGGCGATCCACGAGAAGGCTTGTAACGCACTGCTCTGCAAAGTCAACCAGATCGGCACCTTGACTGAGAGTATCGCTGCTATTGAGATGAGCCATCGTGCCGGCTGGGCGGCTGTGGTCAGCCACCGCTCCGGCGAG
This sequence comes from uncultured Caldilineaceae bacterium, assembly GCA_964568485.1. Classification (GTDB taxonomy): domain Bacteria; phylum Chloroflexota; class Anaerolineae; order Caldilineales; family Caldilineaceae; genus CFX5. Next base: position 8,409 of record CAZMRA010000217.1, read on the forward strand.
ACCGAAGATTCCACCATTGCCGACTTGGTGGTCGCCTTCAACACCGGGCAGATCAAGACCGGCGCACCAGCGCGCAGTGATCGCGTAGCCAAATACAATCAACTGCTGCGCATCGAAGACGAGCTGGATACCATCGCCGTCTATGC
>CAZMRA010000218.1:0-8482 GCA_964568485.1 uncultured Caldilineaceae bacterium
AATGGTGGCCAGCAAGAGGCAACTCATGATCGCAAAGCTGCTATAAAAAAAGCCATGCCATGGGGTAAAAAAGCGATCGTCTACTCGACCATGATTGTGTGCCCAGCCATCCAAATAGAGGCCGGCAACAAAAACAAGGCTCACCAAGCTCATGAGCCAATCATACTGGAGGCCACCGATGGCACGCGTTACAACCGGTGTCAACACAGCCGGGTAGGTGCTACTCGACGTTTTGGTTTCGGCTATTCCACTCACATCCTCTCTCCTGAGTTGTTGCTGTGAGGGTACTTCTAAGGGTCAGCAGACAGCTGATAGGGCTTCCTTGATTACTTTCTCATAGGCGCGTTGATCCAGCGTTGATCAACTTGGCTGACGCAATGGAGACAGAGCAGTGGGGTCATTTATGCGTCGGCATAAGCAACAAGGATTTATAGAACGTTGTTCGCAGCGCAAAAGTTTCACTACTCGCTCAGCATAACAACTTCTGGAGCCACAACACGTAAGAGTTCGCTCAATTGTAGTTTGAGCATGGTCTGATCGTCCCCGCCGCCGCCATAGATGGTGCCCCCAAAGCGCTCGGCTGCTTGCAATACCGATGCATCGATTAGTGTGGCAAACCGCTGGCGATGGCCAAAGGGGGGAACGCCGCCGGCAGGATAGCCCAATAATTCGAGTACCAGCGCCGGTGGGGCCAAATCGATGCGCTTTTTAGAAACGCCCAGATGAGTTGCTAGATGTTTTTTGTTGACTCGCCGCTCGCCGTGGCTGATCACGACCAGCGGCGTAGGTGCATCCGCTGAGGAGTGTCCAACCAAAAACAAGAGCGTTTTGACAATCTGTTCCGGATCGACACCGAGGGCGAGCGCGGCGGCCGGAACGGTTGGCGTCGGCCCTAGATCGCTGATCAGTTCGGCAGCAATCTGCTCGGTCGACAGAAATGTTTGCAGATCCTGTGGGGTTGCTGGTTGGAGGGTCATAGTAGTGGTCCCTAGGCTTTATTTCTATTTTCTATATTGGCAATCTGGCATTCGGCACGGAGCAACTTGTTGATCCCGAATCCATTTTGTTTAGAATTATCTGGTAGGGGGTGCAGTGCACGCGATCATCTGCTAAGATGATACTGTTTATCCTAAAAACATTGGCGCTGCGTACGTCGTATGCTATAGTCGTTCTTGTACGGTTTTGAATTCTTTTGACTGCCCTGATTGCTAATAACTGTTGAAATTTGTCGGATGATCGAAGCGATTACTTTTGACTTTTGGGATACGCTGGCTATCGATGACTCGGATGAAGTCAAGCGCGCCGCCCTGGGTTTGCCGAGCAAACCACAAGCTCGGCTGGAGCTCTTCATCGAACGGGTGCAGGCGAGTTATCCATCGGTGCCCCGTGCTGCCGCCGAAGCTGCTTATCAGGCTGCGAATGAGCGCTTCCGCCAAGAATGGCACGAGAACCATCATACACCGAGCGTCGCAACTCGCCTATATTATGCCTACGAGGCGTTGGGGCTGAAACCCAAGCCAGGGCAATATGCCAGCCTCATGCGCGAGATCGATACGCTGGTACTCGAGATCGAGACCATGGAGATCCGCATTCCACCCAATTTTGTGCCGGGGATCCACCAGATCATTCCGCAATTGGCCCAAGAGTATCGGCTGGGCATTATTTCGGATACCATTCATACGCATGGGCGCGGATTGCGCCATTTGTTGGAGCAGCAGGGCTTGCTCTCTTATTTTAGTTATTTTTTCTTTTCCGACGAGGTACGCGTCTCGAAACCTTCGTCCACCATCTTCCGCCACGCCGTGTTAGATATGGGCTTGACTCCTACGCAGATTGTGCATATAGGGGATCGGGAAAGCAACGACGTGCTCGGGCCAATGAACGTCGGGATGCGTTCGATTCTTTTCACCGGCATTGTGGATCGGGGCAGCGAGCGGACACGTGCGAATGCGGTTTGTCGCAAATTTACCGATCTGCCTACGCTGCTCCAGCGTTTGCGTTGAATAAAGAAAGTCCGTATGGCAACGATTGACAGTACCCTTGCAGCAACCATCGAGATGTTGGCCCAGCAATATGAACAACGCTTCCCGGAGGCAATCCCCACGCTGCGCACCATAGGGCGCGAAGCCGAATTTCCCGTTGTGACCGCCACCGGGGAGGCGGCAGACGTGCGCCGCTTGTGGGATGCACTGCTCGCCGAAGGTGATTGGCAAGAGCATTATGATAGCGGCACGCCCAACTTGATGGTCGGCTTGGAGGGGGAAGATGTCTCTTATGAACTCGAGGTTGGGGTAGGCACAATCGAGATTGTGACGCGGCCCTGCACAAATCTTTTCGAGATTCAGCAGCTGATCGAACCGGCGGTGATGCGGCTGGTGCAGGCGGCGGGGCGCTGGGGATGGCGAGTGCTGGGCTATGGCGTTCAACCGGTGACGCCAGCTCGTCTCTCTTTGATGGCGCCTAAACAGCGGTATCAAAGCCTTTATCGGGCGATGGGGGCTGAATGGTTATGGTACACCGTGACCGCCAGTGACCAAACCCATGTGGCAGTGGGCCGTCCAGAATTGATCGAGATGCTCAATTTTGGCAATTTGATGGCGCCGATCATCATTGCGCTCTGTGCCAATTCGCCCGTCTACGAGCGCCGGCTCAGCCGCTTTTGCAGCGGACGTGAAGGCCAGATGGCGTTGATCAATGCCCACGAATATCGGCATGGCATGCCCGCTCAACCTTTTGCCTCGATTGTCGATTTTATTCGCACCATCTCGCAATCGACCTACCTGATCGCCCGTGCCGATAATATGGTGATCCCCAACTCGCGGCCATTTACCGATTACTTAGAAGAGCACGGTCCCGACTTTGACGCCTTTCTGTTCCATGATCATTATGTCTGGAACAGTGCTCGCCTCCGTACCTATGGCACCCTGGAAGTGCGGCCTGCGTGTCAGCAACCGTGGTCCGAACACATGGCGGCCATGGCGTTGATCGTCGGGTTGATTGAAGCGCGGACCGCCATCAATAGCTATATTCAGACCACGCTGGGGGATGAGTACTGGACTATCTTGCGTACCTACCACAAGCAAGTGACGCTTTATGGCCTAGCCGCGCCACAGCCCGCCCCCGACTTTTTGAACACGATTGTGAGCTTTGCCCAGATTGCTTTGCAGCAGCGTGAACAAGGCGAAGAAGATTTCTTGCAGCCGATCCACAATCGGCTCTACCGCGGGCAAAACCCAGCCCAACAGATCCGCAGCATCTTCCAGATCGATGGCCTGCGCGGTTTGGTAAATCATGCCACCATTCGGCCCGGCATCGCTATGTAAGTCAGTGCGGTTTTAATCCGCACTGACTAAGTTACCAAGTTCGGAAAGCCCTCAGACTGAGTCCCAAAATCGCCGTTCCTATTCGGTATCGGCCAGCGCTTCTTGCAGCTTCGCAAAGAGACGATCCACCTCGGCACGGGTTTCGGCATCCAGTTCATAACCAACGGGCCCTCGTACTCGAGCACTCGGGAAGATGCCCCGCTTCACCAGTAGATATTTCTCCACCGCCAAGAAAGCATCCAAACTATTCTGAACCGCAATCAGCGACGAGATCGGCAGCGAAAGCTGGTAGATGCGGCGCTCATCTCCTTGTTGCAGGGCGCGCCAGAGCGCAACGAGTGCGTCGATCAGATCCGCTCCGGGCATGGTGCCGACAATGCCCCGCCGGAAACTGTCAACTAGGGCAATGCCGCCCGTCCCCTCGAAGATAGCTGCGCGTCCACCGGTGGCATCGCGCAAGGCTGAGAGACGGGGTCCAATGGGCGTGGCTTCGGGCTTGAAGAGCACGCGATCCCCAAATTCGGCCAGTAACTCAGCTTGCAGATCAATCGAAAGCGGTCGTCCCACATAGCCGCTGGCATCCTGTACGACTACATCGATATTAATGGCCCGTAGAATCGCCGAGTAATAGGCTTTGATCTCCGCCTCGCCCAAGGCCACGGAGACCGGCGGGATCACCATCACCGCATGGGCGCCAACGGCTTCGGCCTGTTGCGCATAGCGCACGGCAGTATGGGTAGACTCAGCCCCAGCACTGATCACCACAAAGCCGCGATCCCGCCCGAAACGGCAGGCTGCCTCGGCCAGGGCTTCGCGCTCTTCGCTGGAAAGGCGCAAAGTCTCCGAGACCATCCCCATCACAATTCCATCGGCGCCTTGTTCATAGAGCCAAGCGATTTCGCGTTCAAGCGTCTCAAAATCGATGGAATAATCTTCATGAAAGGGGGTTTGGAAAACGGGTAACACGCCGTGCAAGCGTCGCTGTTCAGCCATGAGATTCACTTCCTCCGCGTTGCCAAGAAACATTGTTGAGTAAGGGGGCATAGAGATCGTCTTCGATGGAGATATGTAGTGCAGCCAATTCTTCCTCGGTCGGGTTGCGCGCCTGGAATTGCACAAAGGGCAGATCGGTCAACACCACCAGCGGGGTTTGCTCTGCACCTTCACCCATCAGCAGCACCGCGGCCGCGGCCAGGCCATCCGCCACATGGCTCTTGGTCATGCGCAGGGGGCGGCCAAAGAGATCTGCGTGGCCGATGTAGTCGTTGAGCGCGGCAAAGCCACTGTGGGCAATCGATACACCGGTGACCCCCCAACGCAGCGGCGTGGTTCGGCTGTCGGTGATCACGACGCCGAGCGATTGGCAGCCAAAGCGCTCGCAGAGATGTTGGCGGATCGCGTTGGCGGTACCTTGCGCATCCTCCGGCCACAGCACGAGATGATCCTGGCTGTTGGACTCATCGATGCCTGCGCTGGGGATTAGCAAATTCTCTTTGATAGTCAAGGTGACGTGATAGCGATTTTCGGTGGGGGGGAGCCAATAATCCGCTGTCTGCTCGATCAGCCGTTGCTTGTCCGTACCCTGGCTGGGCACAACTCGGCCCTGGCAGAGTGCCACAATCTTCGACGTGATCGCCACCACTGTCCCGTCGGTCAGCGGTGGCAAGTAACGATCGAGCAAGGCGAAGAGATCTTCGTGCGGGGTGACTTTATGCGTACGAATGGTCTGAAGCTGCATAACCCTGTGAGTTTATCCTGAAATTGGTTGCGGTCTCCGCTACAGTTTCCTGTAGTATAGCCTGACACCACTTTTCAGGATAGAAACTCAGGGCACAAAATTCGCCCAGCGCTGCTCCGCCCGCTGTGGCTTGGGATTGAGGGCCATCTCGATGCAGAGATCAGCCATGGCTTTGACCACCCATTGGAAATAATGCGGGGTGATGCTATTGATGTCCATGTCGGGCGCGGGGTTCATAAAATCGATGGCGTAGGGGATGCCATCTTTGACCGCAAATTCGATGCTGTTCATGTCGTAGCCCAGCGCACGATTGATGAGTTGCGCGTCATGGATGATGCGCTCGTTCAATGCAGGGGTCAGATAATCCGAATCCACATGATATTTGCGCTCTTGCGGGTCGTAGTGGATCGGCATGATCAGCTCCTGGCCGATGCAGAGGCAGCGCACGAATTGGTCGTACTTAATAAACTCCTGCAAGACCATGCCCAGCGTGCCGGTCTGATCGTAGGCGTAGATCAATTCCTCCAGCGAGTGGACCTTGTAGACATTCTTCCAGCCGCCGCCCCAGGCATCCTTCAGGATCGCCGGCAGCCCGACATATTGGACGATGCCTTCCCAATCCAGCGGATAGATCAAGTTGCGCAAACTTTCGCTCACCACGCCCGGTACATAATCTTTCGAGGGCAACATCAAGGTTTTGGGGGAGGCCAAGCCCATGCGGGTGATCAAACTCGCCCCAAAGAATTTGTCGTCCGCACTCCACCAGAAGGGGTTGTTGATGCAGTATGCCCCTTGCAGCATGGCATTTTTCATGTAGGCCCGGTAGTAGGGAATCTCGTGGCTGATGCGGTCCACGAGCACCGCGTAGGGGCAAGGCTCGTTCATGGGTGTGCCGCCAAGCTGCACATACTCGGCGATCACGCCAACGTCCCGCTGATTGATTTCTTCGATCAATGCTGGTGGAAAACTCCATTCGCGCCCGACGAGCAGGCCGATCTTTTTGGGTTCGCTCATCATGCCCTGCCTTTATTCAACGCTAAGGATTGTCAGATCAATCATATCCGTGCACATAGAGGCGCATCATCTGTTGCCAATAGGGCCAATCGTGACACCAGCCATCCCATTCGCGATAGGCGGGCCAGATGTCTTTGCTCCAAAGGGCCGCACATAATGCCCGATTGTTTTCGATGTTGGGGTCGGTCTTGCCGATCGCAATAATAATATCCAACTTGCCAATCGCTTCGAGCAGATTGGGATCGCTCAGATTGGGGATAAAGTGGCTCGGAGTGTTGAAGTAGATGTGGTCATCAAAATAACCATCAAAAAAGCTGGTCATGTCATATCTGCCGCTGAAGGCCAAGACCCGGCCAAAGAGGTGGGGATGGCGTAAGGCGATGTTGAGCGCATGGTAGGCGCCGAAGCTACAGCCGTGGGTGATCAAAAATGAATTGTGATTCTTCTGGCGGATCAGCGGCAGGACTTCGTTGAGCAGATAATCTTCGTATTGCAGATGGCGCAAGATGCGGTTCGCCGGATGGGTATCTCGGTTGTAAAAACTTTCGGCATCGACGCTATCGACGCAATAGAGTTGAAACCAGCCTTGCTCCAAAATATCACCCAGCGCATCGACCATCCCGCGATCTTCATACTCAAAAAAGCGCCCCTTGCTGGTGGGAAAAACCAAAATCGGCGCACCAGCATGACCATGCACCAGTAATTCCATATCCCGGTTGAGCCGGGGGCTGTACCAGCGGTGATACTCGCGCTGCATGGGGCATCCTTTGGGTGATGGATGATCAATTGTACTTAGGCTTCAACAATCAACACACTGTGTGCGGTCTGATATCCCCCTTCTTGCCGGATTGGATTTTCGGGGTCGGGACACCAGATCGGTTCAGCGTTTGTGGCAGGTTCGATCCAGAAGCGGTAGGTATATTGGCCGGGTGGCAATAAAACAATCCCGTGCCACCAGCCTTCATTCGTTGGGCGCAACGGCAATGATTGGGGCTGCCAACCTTGCCAATCGCCGATCAGGTTAACGGCTTGAGCCTGCGGGGCAAAGATGCCAAAATAAACAGGCTGGCTAGGCTCATTTGTGGTAGCGTTAAGAACATCACTTGGCGTTACTTTACCCTGCCTGAGCAATTTTTGCAACTCGCTTGCAGAGGGCTGGGTGCCACTCCGTGGGTAACCAGTCAGGGGGCCCCCCGCTCGTAACGCGGCAGCGACCGCTAGCGCGGGTTGGAGCACGCCGTAGCCGGTGCGCTCGCTGGGATGCGTGGGCAAGGGTAAGGCAGTCTCCAGCAGCAATTCTTTCACCATGGCGCCGCTGAGACGGGGATTGGCCTCAAAGAGTTGCGCCGCTACTGCCGAGACTTGGGCCACGGCCACACTTGTCCCATCCACATGTTGATAGAACGGATGGCTCCATTTGAGGATGTTCATGCGTTTGCGCACCGCCTGCCAAACCTCCGGGAACCAAATATCCTCAAACCCATCTTCGATGAGGTCCAGATCGGGCGGGAGATTTTCGAGCAGGGCACGGCGTAGTTGCCCGATCGTATACCCTTCGGCAAATGATGGATCGGTGGGCAAAAAGGGCGCGGGCAACCAGCGACTGGACGCTAACAATTCGGGTTTATGGACCAACTCGCCCTGCTGCTGCACCCGTCCGTAGTTGTGATAGTAGAGGTCGAGCGCCGCGACATCTGCTGCGTTCTGTGGCTGCCATCGGCGATTGCCATCGGTATAGCCACCCACCGTTAGGATCGATGGGGCCTGGGCCGGAGCGTATAACGTCGGGCTTTGACTGTTGCCCGCCGCGGCGCAGATCAACACACCGCAATCGCTCAGCGCTTCGGCCGCCAGACAGACCAGATTGTTATACCAAGGCTCGTCAAAGTCACCGCCGACCGCCACGTTGACCACTCGCACATTGTATTGTTGCCAGCGGTCCTCTTCGAGCAGCCAATTTAATCCGGCCAGAATATCTTCTTCGGGAATGCGTCCCGAACTCCGCCCAATTTTAATTGGCAAGATCTGGGCCTGGGGCGCATAGCCTCGATATAGCCCATCGCTCAGCAAGCCATTGCCAGCGGCCAGCGTAGTCGTCATTTGACCGTGCCAACTGGTCCCGGCCCCATCCCACAAGGAGGCGAGCTGTAAGCCTTCGGCGTGCGTCCCATCAGTGAGATCTACATAATGCGCTAAGCGTAGATCCACAGCCGAGAGCATGGTGCGCAATTGCTGCGCGTCGAGTTGTGGCCAGTGCGGCGGATCATCTGGCCAGTGGGATCTCACCGCCAGATCGGGATGGGGATAAAAGCCGCTATCGAGAAACGCAATGGTCACCCCGCGGCCGGTGAAGGTGTGGTAATCGAGCAGACGTTCCGGTTGGCTAAGGACTCGTTCTTCGGCAGGA
>CAZMRA010000219.1:0-3610 GCA_964568485.1 uncultured Caldilineaceae bacterium
TGCTTGGTGGTGACCGTCGGGGCTCAACAATAGCCTCAAGAGGGGCATGGTGTGAAGTGAGTGCTAGGCAGTAAGTCAGCATGTGCAATTTTGAACAAATACCCTTCTATCTTAGCCGATTGGCACAATTTGAGTCAAGCTTGACTACCCTACAATTCCCCAACGATTTGAAGAAGTAGTTTTTGTCGTGCGAAATCTTTCTACAGCCTGGTTTGATAGCCTCCGATAGCCCATCTATAATCTAAAGGCGCGTTCTTTGTAGAGAGGATAACTGGATCTTTCTGAATCAAGAAGTCGCGCTCTATCTAGTCTACCGGATTTTTACCGGTTTGAGATTAATTCAAGATTAACAAAGAATGTTGTAATCCATTGGAAGAATCCGCCAAAACAAGCAGCGCGATCAGTGCTGAGGGTGCCGTTGCCTTCTTTACCTCGAGTGGGCAAGCGGCCTTGGCTCAGTTAGCGCGTGAGGATTTACACGAGCACTATACCTTGGCACATTTGACAACGCTGCGGGCGAGCTTTTCGCCCAGCGAGGCAGGTGCTTTATTAGCGTTGGCTCGTTTGCGCCGGTCTGCTAGTAGTAAATTCCCCTTTGCCGACCAGCTCTTTTTGCTGCCCGAAGCCTTGGAACAAGCAACTGCTTGGCCGGTGGCGCTTCACCATGCCGCCTGGCTGGATCAGTACGCTGCGCCCGGCCCATTGCTTGATCTCGGCTGTGGCATCGGGGGTGATCTGCTGGCGCTGGCCCAGAAACGCCCGGTGATCGCTGTGGAGCTGGATCCGCTGCGCCTGCAATTTGCCCAAGCCAACGCGGCTGCCTTGGGACTGAGCGAGCGGATCACCTTTATCCAAGGTGATTGGACACGCCTCCTTGACCAGGGTGATCTGGATGGCGCCGCCGCGGCCTTTGTCGACCCGGCGCGGCGGGTAGGCGAGCGCCGGGTCTTTTCGTTGCAGCAGATGCAGCCTCCCCTGAGTGAGATTCTACGTTTGCAAAAGCGGGTGTCCACCTTGGGCGTCAAGGTGATGCCCAGCGTCCGCAGTGAGGAACTGCCCAGCGATTGCAGCGTTGAATTTATCAGTCACGAGGGTGTCTGCAAAGAAGCGCTGCTCTGGTTTGGGGAAGCTGCTCGCCAGCCCCGGTGGGCCAGTGTTTACACTGGTGGCGAATGGATAACTTTGGCCGATGATGGTACATCTCCCCCGGTGGGCGAAGTGGCTGCCGGTCATTACTTGTACGAACCCGACCCTGCGGTGATTCGAGCGCAAGCATTGGGCGCGCTGGCTCGGCAACTCGAGGCGTGGCTGCTAGATGCGCAGATCGCTTATCTAGTGACCGCCCGGCCGCAGGCGACTCCGTTGGCTAAAGGGTTTGTGATCGATGAGGTCCATCCCTTCAGCCTCAAAGTGTTGAACCGGCGCTTGCAGGCGTTGGGGATTGGCGACGTTGAGCTGAAGAAACGGGGCTTCCCGGTCGAGCCAGAAAGTTTGCGCCCACGGCTCAAAGTAGTGCGCGGGGGCCGCCCGGCCACCATCTTCCTGACCCGCCGCGGCGAGCAGCGGCTGATGTTGATCGGGCGGCGATTGACCTCGGCAGGATAAAGCTTGGCATGTTCACAGCAAGTTGGCGTAACGGATTTCTTACGCGAATCACAAAATCGGTATAGAATGGGTGCACTTAGAGAAGGATAAAATTACGATGATCCGAGAAGTATTGGTAAACGAACCAGTTGATCCGTTGCTCCGCGTGATGCCCAATGGGGATGTCCGCCCGACTTCCTTTCTGTGGCGCAATAAAACTCGCTATGTCAATGATATTGGCCGCCAGTGGGAAGAGCGAGTCGGCGGCAAATCATTGCGTTGTTATCTGATCAAAACGGTGGATGACAACACCTTTGAGCTGCGTTGGGAACTGAGCAGCAACGAATGGACGGTCCATCGCGCTTGGCTGCGCGATTTGGCGGTGTAAGCTCCTATTCGCTGGAGAGCAGTACCGAATCCACATAGAGATAGGCGCGCTTGGCGGTGTCTGCTTCGACAAAGAAGGCCATATTCAGCATACACCATAAATTGGCCATGGCGGGCATCCGCATCGGTTCTACACCGGTGAGGTCAAAGATGCGGTCGTTGCACTGGAAGCGCAAGTAGCTCATGCTGGCGAGATCAAAATCGATGCGCAGATAGTGCCAGTTCATCTTGGTGGCGATCTCGTTATAGCAGAGTAGTTGATCGCCGCCGGGCAGGTCACTCCAACCCTCTGGGGCAAGATGAAAGTGCGAACGCGTCTTGCCACTTCCCCCAATCTCGTGCAGCGCTTCTCGTTCCTTCTTGTATTGCCATCGACCGGCAAATGTGCCATCCTGCGCGTTCAAATAGCGCAAGTGGGGCATAATGCGCTGCGGCTGCTTGGCGCGGTCCACATCTTGTAGATCAAACAAAAAGCCGACGGCCCGCACATCCAACTCCGAAAGTTCCAATTCACTCGCTTCCGGTTTGAAGCAGAAATATGCCTCCAAACGAATGGGACCGAGTTGCCGAAAGGTGAGGCGCTTGACCGCAACGCCAAAGGCGCCGGGCCGCGGGCGTGTTGCCAGTTTGAGTGCATAGGTGCCATTCATCGAACCGGCGGTGCCGGTGTCCCACATCGACAAATTACTCAGCATCGGTGGGCGCAGGTCGCGATAATCGGGCAGGATGGAGTCGAGTGAGCCTTCGTAGTTGCCGATCAGGCTCGTCCAACCATTGATGCCGCGGTCAAAATCATCGTAACTGAGAATGCGGGGCAGTGCGTCAAAACGACTGAGATCTGGATGATGCATCATAGCTGATTTGGGTAGAGCTGACTCAATGTTCACTGTTGGTTGCCTATCACATAGGGGCATCAGTGAACATTGAGTAGGGTTGGATTAGCGCTTTAAGCGATCAAAATATTGTTTGCGAAATTTGGCAACCTTGGGCGCGATGATCACCTGGCAGTAGCCCTGATAGGGGTTGTGCTCAAAATACTCTTGGTGATAGTCCTCGGCCTCGTAATAATTCGTTAGCGGCACGACTTCGGTGACAATCGGGCCGGGCCAGATGCCAGCAGCATTGGTCTCTGCGATCACCTCTTCTGCAACGGCTTGTTGCTCGGGCGAGTGATAAAAGATCGCTGAGCGATATTGCGGACCGATGTCATTGCCCTGCCGGTTGAGGGTAGTTGGATCATGCAGCGTGAAGAAGATCTCCAAAATTTCGCGATAGGAGATCACTTGCGGATCAAAGGTGACGCGCACTACCTCGGCATGCCCGGTGGTGCCGGTACAAACTTGCTGATAAGTGGGGTTGATCACGTGGCCGCCGGCATAACCCGACTCAACGCTGATCACGCCTTGCAGTTGGTCATACGGGGCTTCGAGGCACCAGAAACAGCCACCACCTAACGTTGCAACTTCGTATTGGGCTGCGTTATTGCTCATAAAGAATTCCTCGCTTTACTTGTTCCCTATTCATCACTTGTTTGGCTCATGCTTTTAGCATAAGCGAATTGTCGATTTTTTCAGTGACGAATCTCTGATTTGAGAGGCTGCGTTGGGGGCTGCTTTATTCTTTGAGGACCAAATAGACC
>CAZMRA010000219.1:3622-8452 GCA_964568485.1 uncultured Caldilineaceae bacterium
AGCCAGCCGCCAAAATGGCGCACGCGGCAAAAGGTGAGCCCCGGTTCGTGCGGTAATGGCAATTCGGTGCCTTCGTCGCACCAATGGAGCCCGTCGGGCGAAATTTGGATCCGGGCATTGGTGCCGGGCGGGACATTGCTAGCACTCAGCGCTCGCACAAAGTAGATCGCTTCACTGGCCCACGCCACCTCATACGGCTCGACCGCAAACTCCCCTTGCCAAACGACATTCCGCTCCACAACAACGGTATGACTCTGTTTCATGGGTCTATCCAGTAATGGGTTTTGATGTACGTCGGCGCTACCGCAGTTTAGCCAGGGTTTGCGCCAGATTGTTGACGCCAACCAGCCAACATTTGGTCCATCACCCAGGAGGCGCGGGCGCCACTGATGCCGGTGCTGGGAGAGCTTCCAACGCCGTTGAGTTCATCGATAATGGTTTGGATCAGCGGCTGCTGGACGTGAGGCGGGTTGGGCAGGAAAAATTCTTCGCTGCCGTCGGCGGTGGTCAGCACGAAAGGCTCATCGGTAAAGGATGAGAAGGTGATAGTGCCCCGATCGCCGCGGATCTCGGTGCGGTCCATGTTGCCAGTGTTGGCAAAGCTCCAGATCCCGGTGCCATGCACGCCGTTGGCAAAGACAAAGCTTCCCGCCACAACATCTTCGGCGGGATATTGCCCGGCTTGATTGCTGGCATAGCCGGTGGCGGCGCTGATCGGCCCGAGGAAATAATCCAAATAATCGAGCGTGTGCGCGGCTAAATCGACAAACAGACCACCACCCGCGATCGCCGGGTTGACGCGCCAGGGCAGATTCTGCGGATCATGCGGGCGTATGGCGCGGTAAAAGGTGATCGTCACCGTGCGCGGGGTGCCAATGGTGCCGCTGTCGAGCAATTCCTTGACGCGCAGAAAGCGGGGCAAGGCGCGGCGATAATAGGCCACAAAGAGCGGAACACCGGCCGTGGTGCAAGCCTCGATCATCGCTTGGCATTCGGCATGGTTAAGCGCCATCGGCTTTTCGACATAGACGGGCTTGCCAGCGGCCGCGACGGCCAAGGTATATTCTTTGTGTGAGCTGGGCGGAGTTGCGATATAGACTGCGTCGACTTCGGGGTCGTTGATCAACTTCTGCGCGTCGTCGTACCACTTGGGCACGCCGTGACGCCGGGCGTAATCAGCAGCTTTGGCTCCATCGCGGCGCATCACAGCCACGAGGGCCGAGTTTTTTGCTTTCTGCAAAGCTGGGCCACTTTTGACCTCGGTCACATCGCCGCAGCCAATAATTCCCCAACGGATTGTTTTCACTTTGGGCCTCCTTGTTTGGTAGAGCCTGATTATACCATCCGTGGGGGTGTTGGCGGCAAGCGCCTACCGCAATAAGATGAGCTAGTGATGATCCGCAACCAGCAACTTACAAAGCTAGCGGCGCGGCGAGTAGTTGGCGTTCATAGGTGCCTTGGGGTGTACGTGCCCAGGCAATGAGTTGTAAGACGCCTTTTTGGATTTCGATGCCAGTAATCTGGCCCGGCTCGATGCCACTGCCGGTGTTGAAGTAGGGTGCCTGCCGCAGGTGGGGAAAGGCTGGCAGGTGGGTGTGTCCGCTGATGAGCGGTTGGGCGCGCTGGCGAGCCCAGTTGCGCAAACGATCGTTGAGTTTTGTCTGCGAACCAGCTTGCCAGCGTTGCAACCAATTCCCCGGGACTTCGAGCTTGCCCGCCAGTCCCTTGGTTTGCTGATCCAACCATCGCTTGCTTTGCAGGGTTAAGCGGGCAAACGATTGTGAGATCAAGGCAAATTGTCCGCAGAGCAGATCCATTTGATGGCCATGCACCACAAATAGCCGCTGATTGCTGCTTTCGTGCCGGAGCACCAAGCCATCTTGGAGCGGAAATTCTTCCTTGTGGGTTGGGGGCGCATAGTTACCGACGATCTCGTGATTGCCGAGGATCAGCTGGAGGCGGTCGTCTGCTTTGAATTGGCGGAGTAATTCGAAAATTTGGGGATAAGCCTGCTTGATCTCGCCAAAGGTCGGGGCTCGCCACAGATCGTCGCCGTCTCCTAGTTCGATATAGGTGAATCCCTGCGCAAAGTAATGGTTGAGCGCGTGTTGAAACAGACCTTCATTCCCAACAAATGGATCATTGGCATCCTTGCCTCCGCGGTGGAGATCACTGAATAAGATCATGCGGCTGCGGTCGTTGAAGCGCAGCTCCTGGGCACTTTGCAGAATTTGATCCAGTCGTTGCGCCCCTCGGGCTGCGAGATGGGCCAGTTGGAAGGTGGTGCGAAGGAGGGCAGCGGGCTGCCATAAGTTGGTTTGGGCGTAGAAGGTCATAATGTCTTTCCTTGCCTGGGTTGTGGAATGTGATTAACTCTGTTCCATTTCCATTATGAAGCCGCTTGATGTTGGTAGGTTGGTTGATAGTGTACGGGGCTGGTCGCAGGGCGCACCTGGGCATACCATTCGCTATAGCGCCGGAATGTATTGTGATGGGCGTGGACACTGGCCTTGCGTAAACTGGCTGCTCCCATCACCGGCCAGAGATGTTGTTGATCCACCAGCATGCTCAGTTGACGCGCCGCATCCTTGACATCATACGGGGCGAAGAGGGCCCCATTGACCCCCGGTTCGACCAATTCGGGCAGAGCCCGCGCCCGCGCCGCCAAAACGGGGAGTCCGCTCGACATGGCTTCGAGGGTGGCAATGCTTTGCAATTCGGCATGGCTGGGCATCACAAAGAGATCCGCGCTATTCAGTAGCAGCGGCAGATCGTCGCTGGAAATAAATCCGGGAAAGATGACTTGTTGATTGAGAGATAAGCTTGCGGTGAGCCGTTGTAATTCGGGCAGATAGCGTCCTTTGCCCGCAATCACCAGTTGCAGATCGGGCCGAGCAGGCTGAGCCAATGCCCGCACCATGATGTCCAAACATTTTTCGCGATCCACCCGCCCCACGTAGAGCAACATGGTTTTGTCGGTGGCGATGCCATAGCGCTGGCGCACTTCGTCCCGATCGAGTTCGGGCCGGGGCCGAAAGCGTTGTTGATCGATGCCGCAGGAGATGGCCAAAGCTGGCGGGCGTAATTGTTGGGCTTTGAGGATCGAGACGGCTGTCTGAGTTGGCGCGGTGACTGCGTCCAAGCGGTTATACACTTCGAGCATGTTGTGCCAGAGCAACCGATTGGCAAAGCCGTGCAATGGTCTGGGCACGCGCAGGGTATCGATCAAATTTTCGGGCAAGAAATGATTGGTCCCGACGATTTTGCAACCCAGTGCCGTGGCCGCCCGCAAAACTGCCCGGCTGAGAAAATAGTGATCTTGAATGTGGACAACATCAGGTTGAAACTCGGCCAATGTGCGGCGGATGATGCCATCACTAAAGGCGGTGAAATTGGCATGGTGGCCGAGCGGTAAGGCTGGGATCAATTGGAGCTGTAACTTGCCATGGGTTTTGCGCTCGCTACGTCCATGCTCAGCGGGGGCAATTACGAGAACTTCGTGGCCAGCGTTGGCAAGTCCCTCGGCTAAGTTGATGGTAAAAACGGCTTGACCATTGTCTCGCCGAAAATAGGTTTGGCTGGTAATTAAGATTTTCAACGCTCTACTCCTCGCTTCTATACAGTTCTTTGTTAGATGTTTAGGTGATAGCACCACCTTGGAGCCTTAATTGGTCTTGTGCTCCGTATCTAGGTCGTGGTTCGAGGTAAATCCGGCCAGCAGATCGCGTGGCGAGCGGTTCGTTTGCAATCGTCCCAAGATCAAGGGCAACAACAAGACCAGGACCACGCCTCCCGCAATCGTGAACCACTGCATTCCGGTCTGTAATTGTGGTAAGTAGCTGCCCAGGCGTTCCCCTATCAGCACCAATCCACCGGTCCAGAGAATTTCAGCGAAGGCGATGATCAGGAGTAATTTGAACCAAGCGAGCCGCGCCATACCCGCCGTAATCAAAATGGGAATTGTCGCAGGCCAGATAAACAACTTAGCGATTAATAGAAATTTGAGACCATATTGTTGGGTCTCTCCTGCCACTTGATCAATTTGGGGCTGAAAACGCCGCAGCCAGGGGAAATAGCCGGCGAGTCGCTCAAAATGGCCAAAGCGCCCAAGGGCATACCAGAGCGAATCAGCGGTGAGATTGCCGATCAGAGCTGAGCCGACGACCAACCAGGGGTTCAAGGCACCAGCACCGGCTAAGATGGCCATCAACACAGTGACGATTGGGCCTTCGACCGCTACCATCATTGCTAAGACAACGTAGCCAATCCCTTGCAGCTCGGGCGGGATGCCCTGGGTCAGTATCGTTCCCCACAACTCTTGCAATACATTCCACATAACTCACTTATCCAATCACGTAGGTTGGTCCTACGAGCAGCCTACTAAGCAAATGTCAAGAAATTACTATCAATTTGTAAAGATTGATGCCCAATGCTCTACAAGAGACAATTTGTACTCAGTAGGCTTTTCTTTTACTGGAAGTCTGCTCTCATATCACCTCTTGCCGTGACCAATGGGCTATGAACAATCGCCCCTGATCTATTCTTTACGCTGGAATTGAGAAGTTGGCATCAAGCAAACTGTATCCAATTTCTATATCCTTGAAACAGATCTTGATGCTCGACAAGCCGAGGGGAATTCTTTAGGGTGTAGATTGTTCAAAAAACTTCCAGAAGTTAGCACCATTTGTACAATGCAATAAGGAGTGAAAAGACGATGTTCCATTCTGTAAAATGGCTGATTACACTGGCCTGCGCCTTTGCGCTGATGATTGCCTTTAATGCCGCGCCGATTGCGGCCCAAGATACACGTAATGATGATCCTTGCTGGGC
>CAZMRA010000220.1:0-8383 GCA_964568485.1 uncultured Caldilineaceae bacterium
GAATGGGCCTAATTGTCGTCTTCGCCTTGTGTTTGATTGGGGCGATCGTACCCCTTCCCTATTTACGCGCCGAAAACCGCTATTGAAGGATGGATACGTAGCAGGCCGGCCAAGGTTGCAGCACAGTCAGTGGATGATCGGTAGCATCTACGCTGGCTCCCGCCAGTGGCGAGGCATTGCCCAAGCTGATTACCCATGCTATACTGCTGCTTGCCATGACTGATCTTGCCAAACTTAGCCCAACTCATCAGCGTTCCTGCGGCTCCTTTTCCGGGGTCTTTCCGAGACGGTGGCAGATTGGGCACGGGAGATCAGCCGAGACTTGTTTGGTCATCAATTCTAGCTTCGCCCACCCTGCACTTCTATGGTGAGTTCATCGACGCCTACCCGACGTTCTTGGCGTTTATTTGTGCTTTGCGGCCCAGCACTTTTTAGCTTGCTGAGCCTCTTGTTATTATTGACCGCTTGTGGGATTTGGCAGCAACGCGCTGCTGACCCGATGGTCCGCTATCGGCCGGCGATGAAGCCCGACTTTATCAGCCAGCTCGATGAGTTGACCAATGCCCCGCGCTACGACATCAACGTTACCTTCGACCCAGGAAACAATCTTGTTCAGGGCACGGCGGTAATTGCCATTACCAATACTTCGCCCGATCCCTGGAGATATTTGATCTTCCGGCTTTACCCGGCGCTCGAACAATATGGCAGCGGCATTACCGTGCGCGGGGCCGCGGTAGACGAGCAACCTGCGCCCTTCAGTTATGCCGATGAAGCCCGTTCGGTGTTGCGGGTGAACTTGTTGACGCCCCTCAACCCCGGAGAGCAGACCAACATCCAGCTTGCTTGGATCAGCAGTGTGCCGCAGTGGAGTGATACAAGTGGCGTTTATGCGCTCTATGGCAGCAGCCAGCAGATCACCAGCTTGCCGCTCTTTTACCCATCGCTGGCTGTTTACCAGCCGAGCACGTCCCTTACCAGCGGGCGCTGGTGGACCGATACCGGCAGCGTGCGTGGGGATGCAGCCTTCAATTATTCGTCGTTCTTTGTGGTTACGGCAACCCTGCCTTCGGATCAAGTGCCAGTGACGAGCGGCACGCTGATCACCTCGACATTGGTGGGCAATAACCAAGCGCGCCACGTCTGGGTCACTGGCCCGTCGCGCGAGTTCCTCTTGCAATTCAGCCCACTCTTACAATCCGCCTATACCGAAACGTATGGGACGCGCGTTACCAGCTATTGGTTGCCGGGCCAGGAGGCCGCTGGCCGTGCTGCTCTGATCTACGCGATTGCGGCGCTACGCATCTATAGCGATCGCTTTGGGCCTTATCCGTATCGGGATTTGCGCGTCTCACCGGCCCCACTTGCCTACCGCGGCATGGAATATCCGCAGGCAATCTTGCTGGGGACCGAGCTCTACACCCGGTATCGTGAAAATTTAGAGGGGTTGATCGCCCATGAAGTGGCGCATCAGTGGTGGTACCTGATCGTCCATAACGACCCGGTGCGTGAGCCGTGGCTGGACGAGGCGCTGGCCGAGTATTCGATGAGGATCTATTTTGAAGAATTGCGGGGCAATCGAGCCGCCAATCGATTGATGCAGCAGCGTTGGCAAGCGCCGGTGATAGATCTGCGCGCTCGCGGTGATGATCGGTTGGTCAGCCAGACCGTTGACAGCTTTGACAGCTCACAGCAGTATGAAACCGTTGTTTATGCGAAGGGTGCGCTCTTTTACGATGCGCTGCGTGCCGAATTGGATGATCGCCAATTCTTCCGCTTTTTACACCGCTATCTGGCCAATCACCGGTACGGCATTGTGGATACAGCCACCTGGCAACGTGAGCTAGCCGCACTGCAAAATCCCGCGGTCGATGCCCTCTACGCCGAATGGATCAGCCAATCCGAAGCCAATTCAGTCAGCCAAGCAGAACAATGAGGATTCATCCGTAAATCCTGTGCCACTCAAAATCTCTGCACCCCAGGCCCAGCTTTTGAAGGCTCGATGGGGCGCAACCGATTTTGAACTGCCTACACATTATAAGATCTGCCGCAAAAACAACTTGGTGCGCTCGTGTTGCGGATTGGTAAAGAAGTGCTCAGGCGTGCCGATCTCCACAATTTCGCCCGCATCCATAAAGACAATGCGATCAGCCACCTCACGGGCGAACCCCATTTCGTGGGTCACGACCAACATGGTCATACCTCGTTGAGCGAGATCCTTCATGACTTCCAGCACCTCTTTGATCATCTCTGGATCCAACGCCGAGGTTGGCTCATCAAAGAGCATAATCTTCGGGTCCATCGCCAACGCTCGCGCAATGGCCACACGCTGTTGCTGGCCGCCCGAAAGTTGGCCGGGATATTTGTTGGCCTGTTCGGGAATACCGACGCGCTCTAAAAGTTGGGCAGCGATTGCATTGGCTTCGGTTTTGCTCTTTTTGCGCACATGAATGGGCGCTAAGGTAATATTTTCTAGCACCGTCAGGTGGGGAAAGAGATTAAATTGCTGGAAGACCATGCCGGTTTCCATGCGGATGGCTTCGATGTTGCGGACATCCCGCGTCAAAGGGATGCCATCGACAATGATGTCGCCCTTTTGGTGTTCCTCCAGGCGATTGATGGTCCGGATCATGGTTGATTTGCCTGATCCGGATGGCCCGATGATCACCACAACTTCTTTCGGTTTTACGGTAAGGTTGATATCACGCAGAGCGTGATAGTCACCATACCACTTGTTTACATTGCGCAGAATAATAATATCTGAATTTTCCGCCTGACCAGACACGTCGCTGCTCCTTGCAAAGCATATTAAATTCGTAAATCTTAAATTTTCACATTCACTGTTGTGGCCTCAAAGGTCACAACTGCTTTCGGGCGATCCCTGCCGTATTAGACGGTCACCACTGCATACGGCGGGGTAGCGCAAGCTCACTCCTAACGCTTGCCAACCCCTAATTGGACTTCCAACTGGCGGCTAGCCCAACTCATCCCATAGCTAAAGATAAAGTAGACCAATGCCAAGAAGAGATACATCTCACGCGTGATGCCACCAGCCACGGCCAGCCATTCCGGCTGCTGGATCACCACTCGCCCCATCCCCAATAGATCGGTCAATCCAACCAGGGTGACCAGCGAAGTATCTTTCAAGAGGGCGATAAATTGGCCCACCAAGGCGGGGATGACGGCACGCAACGCTTGTGGCAGGATGATCATCCGGGTCTTTTGCCAGGCACTCAGCCCCAAAGCATCGGCCGCTTCACTTTGCCCACGCTCCACCGCTTGCAATCCGCCGCGCACATTCTCGGCAAGGTAAGCCGAACTAAAAAGTGTGATCGCCACCATCACACGGGTAATACCTTCAGGATTGGGCCAACCAGTGGGCAAGAAGAGGGGCAACACCAACATCCCCAAATAGAGCAATGCGATGAGTGGTACGCCGCGAATAAATTCGATATAGGCGATACAAAAATAGCGGATCACCGGTAAATGGCTGCGGCGCCCCAACGCGAGTGCCACCCCAATCGGGAAACTGGCGACAATCCCCACGACCGTTAACAAGATCGTCAACAACAAGCCACCCAAGACATTGGCGCCCAAAGGCGAGCCCATCAAGGGGATCGAAATCCCCAACGGCCGCATTTCGATGGCCCCGCGCAACAAAAAGATGGCCAAGGGGATGGTCACAACCCACACGCTGACGAGCCATGATCCAGGGATGGGCAAGCGCAGCGCAACCACAAAGCCAACGATGAGGAGTGCCAAACTAATGCCCATCCAAATTTGGGCGGCGAAGCCAATGGGCAAAATGGCCAACAACAATAACAACGCGGCCAGCCCAATCGCCAAGCTGCGCATAATGCTACCCCAGCGTCCGGCACTCAACCCAAAGAGTAGACTCACCACCGCTAGCACCAAACAAGGTTGCAATAGGCGCTCTTGGGGATAAAGCCCCACCGCTAATAGTTTGCGATTGAGCCAGATCGGTGCCCAGTAAGCTTCGCCAAAAACCCAACGCACCACCGACGTGCCGACATAACCGATCAAGCACAGCGCTAAAATCGTCAGCAGGGTGTTGCCAATGCTGCTGAACAAATTGGATCGCAACCACCCCAAGATCCCGAACTCACTTGCAGGCGGGCGTTCAGCTTGACGCGGATGATGTGGATTCACCCAGATGGTGGGGTCGAACTCTGCTCGTGCCATTACTTAATACTCCCAACCAATTTATGCGCCATCGCTACCGTTCGACCAACGCCACGCGTTTGTTGTACCAATTCATAAAGAGCGAAGTGAATAAACTAAGGCCAAGGTAAGTGACCATGATCAAAATAAACATCTGCACCGTCGCCCCAGATTGATTGAAGATCGTACGCGAAACATTAAAAAGATCGGGGTAGCCAACGGCAATGGCCAGGCTAGAATTTTTTGTCAAATTTAGATATTGATTGGTCAAGGGGGGGATGATAACCCGCAGCGCCTGAGGTAACACCACCAACCGCAGCGTCTCTCCGTTCGAGAGCCCTAAAGCTCGGCTGGATTCCCATTGCCCACGCGGCACAGCATTAATACCACCGCGCACAACTTCAGCAATAAAAGCTGCCGTATAAATCGTCAGCCCCAAAAGAAGCGCAGCAAATTCCGGTGACAGATGTTGCCCACCGCGATAGTTAAATCCCTGCAAAGCAGGCCGGTCAATCACAATTGAGCCGGGTTCTACCCAAGTGAGGCTAGCCCCAGGTTCAGCTAGGTTAAAGAAACGATAATTGCCTTCGGCATCAGTGATGGTAGTGGCTAGCACTTCGCCATTTTCGGCGTGAATGGTGACTGGAATGCGGGGCAACGGACGGTCTACATCAGGTTCGTAGGTGCCATTGCCATTCAGATCCGCATACAGGGTCCCGCGATCAGCCCGTTGCAAAGTATAAGCAGTGTTCTCGGGTAGACGCCCAATCGCAGTGGTGATGATGTAGCCACCAATGGCCACCCCTAATAATGCCGCCAAAGTCGGCCAAACTGCCAGGGTCGTGTGTCCCGATTGAGCAACGCGGCGGCGGACGAGGAGATTAGTCACCAACGCAATAAGCAGAGTGGCAAGCAACCAATATCCCAAGCCTTGCCCAACTGCTGAGATCCGCGGCCAGGTCAGCGCAATTCCTCGGTTACTCAACAAAGCAATTCCTGGAATCTCCACACTTTCACCGATTCCAGGTAATTTGAGGATCACCGCAAAGTACCAAAAAAAGAGCTGCACCAACAACGGTGTATTGCGGATCAACTCTACGTAACCACCAGCCAAATTGCGCACCAACCAGTTGTTGGAGAGACGCGCAATCCCAATCACGAGCCCGAGGAGCGAGGACAACACAATACTCGAAATGGCGACTCGCACCGTATTGAGCATACCTACCCAAAAGGCACGTGCATAGCTTTGGCTGGGGGCAAAGGATATCCCTTCGGCGATCTCGAAGCCAGCTTCTTGGCGCAAGAAGTTCCAACTGATGGGGATATTGCTCGCCCGCAACCCCGTCAGCAGATTGTTCACCAAAAAATAACCGACAACGAACACCACCAGAATAAATGCTACTTGCGCCAGCAAGGCAATGATACGCGTATCGCGATAAAATGGGATGCCTTGTTGCGTAGCAATGGTCCTATGGGGGGTCGTCATGATGCCGGATCCTTCCACCTATACTGCATACATCAGTATCAAAACTTTTGAATATTTCAATTCGTAGGTCCGGTCTCTGGCTGGGCACTGTAAACCCCAGCTTGTATTCGACAAAAGCCAGACTTCTCGGGTTTCAATTTGGAGATTCCTACCGGAAACAACCGAACCTTAGCTCAGAATCCGGTCGTGCGTGAGATGCTGGTTCGAGGAAGAGAGCAAGGGGCGAAGCGAACTTCACCCCTTGCCTCAACTAGTGGTTTACCGGAATGGCATGGCGTAAATCTGGCCGCCATCGGTGTATTGCGCATTCGGACCGCGCGGTAGGTCAAATGGTGTGCCAGGGCCTAAGTTGCGATCATAGATTTCTCCATAATTGCCGACCGCTTCCAGTGCTCGGACCAAGAAATCATTATCCAAGCCCAGCAGGGTCCCCATATCACCACTTACTCCCAACAAACGCTGCACGGTTGGGTCCTCACTCGCCGCCATCTCATCGAGATTCTCACTGGTGATGCCATATTCTTCGGCTTCCATCAGACCATAGATGATCCAGCGCACGGCATCCGCCCACGCCGCATCCCCTTGCAACACGGAAGGAGCCAGCGGCTCTTTCGACATGGTCACATCGAGGATGATATGCTCGTCCGGATTGGTCAACGTGGTGCGGCGACTGACCAACCCCGACTTGTCGGTGGTCACACCGTCGCAACGATTGTCATCGTAGGCGCCCATTGTTTTGTCAGCATCTTCCAATACGACAGGCGTAAACTCGAGCCCAAGCGCCCGGAAGTTATCGGCCAGATTCAACTCGGTGGTTGTCCCCGATTGAACGCAGACGGTAGCGCCATCCATATCTTCTAGCGATGTAATCCCGCTATCGGCACGCACCATCATACCTTGGCCGTCATAAAACGTGACCGGCATAAATTCCATCCCGACCCCGCTGGCATCACGTTGCAACGTCCAGGTGGTATTGCGGATTAAAACATCGACCTCGCCCGTCTGCACAGCAGTAAAGCGATCCGACGCAGTCAACGGGCGATATTGCACAGCATTGGCATCCCCTAACACAGCAGCTGCAATCGCTTTGCAGAAATCGACATCAAAGCCTGAGAAAGCCCCGTCGCTCGTTAAATAGCCAAAACCTGGCAGCTGATTGTTCACACCACAGATCAACTCGCCCCGCTCTTTGACAATCTCGAGCAGGCTGCGTCCACTGGCCTGAGCAACCGGGGCTTCTGCTGGAGCTTCTGCTGGGGCCGTCGTGGCCGCTTCCGCCGGAGCCGCTTGGGCGGTCGGTTCGGGTGTTGGGGTTACCAATTCAGTCGCGACCGGAGCAAAACAGGCGCTGATCACCACCAGCACGACCTGTAACATAATGGTCGACCAACGAAAACGTTTATTCATAAATCCCTCCTTATTGATAGTGGTGTGATTGAGTGGCCTCATCTGGACGGCACTCTGCGCTACAATAGATGTAGAACGCTAGAAAGGAATAACGAAGGTCTATGATCAATCAGCGTAAAATAGATGGGTGCTAGGTATGATCGTAGACTTATAGACAATGGCTGATCATTGTGCCTAAAAGCAACTGCATAAGCTTAACGCGCTTTTACACACTACTCATCAACCAGAATGCCCTATCGGATTGAGTTATATCGGAGTAATTATGTAGACCATTGCTCGAGCTTGGGGTTATTAAACGCTAACTGGGGGTAGCTGGTGCGGATCACTTGATCCCAGTCTTTCTGCGGAGCATTAAAACTCTCGGTAATAATTTCAACTTCTTGGTGGTTTACTGTTCAGTGGCTTGCTGTCCGAGCTGACGAAGCCACGACTCACTTAAGATGACTTCTGGCTAAGCTGAAGGTTGCAGATGAAAGCTAATCTAACCAGACAATATAACTTTATTGAGTAGGACAAACCCCGGCGCAACTATAGCATGGGTATCTGTGGCTGTCAAACTAATTTCCAGACACAGACACGCTGGCTACATTGGGCAAGTGCCTCATAAGTAGATCGCTTAGGAATTACGCCCTACCCGCAAGCCAGATGGGTTTAAAACTTTGGGAGCGATCCGCTAGCCACCTAGCCGATTCCTAGCGTTTGGGACTTTTTCCTTTTCTACGTTATAATCCGCTCAGGTTTGGAGCACAGGGGCTTCTAGCCCGCGATACCTTGTGCTATCGGCTGCAATCGGTCTTATGCGAAACTACTTGTTCAGAGAATTGCTTGCGTCATCAGAATGTCATTAGTGGTAACACAACCAGGTGACATCACAAGCATAGTTTACATCGGCAATTCGAGCAAGCCGGTTTGGTATTATTGTGGAGACTTTTCCTTATGTCGCCTGAATTAGTAAACAATATTGCAACCTTTGTAGGCGTCATTGTTGCCATGGTTGGCGCCTTTCTCTTTGCCTTCTGGGTTGCAATGGGAATTTGGGCATTTAACGATATCCGCCAGCGCAGCCGCGATTGGTTGGCGATCACGTTAGCCTGTGTCCTTGTGTTGGTCTTTCCGGTGGTTGGATGGATCTTGTACCTGATGATTCGCCCGAAGAACACGCTAGCGGAAGTATATGACCGCGCGCTCGAAGAAGAAGCGCTGTTGCGTGAATTAGAAGGTACCATTGCCTGCCAGGCCTGTGGTGTACCGGCCAAAGAAGAGTGGGTCTACTGCCCCAATTGTCATGCCCAGCTTCAACATTCTTGCGCT
>CAZMRA010000221.1:0-8375 GCA_964568485.1 uncultured Caldilineaceae bacterium
GTAATAAAAGATCGCCGCGGCGGAGAGTACCCCAATACTTAAATAGAGCGTGGAGAAGCCAACCATTTGCCCCAGCGAAAGCGCAAACAGTGGCCCTAGCGCCGAGCCTAGATCGGTGGCGGTGGCATAAACACCCATGTAAAGATGGGGTCGCTCTGCATGGACCGCTGCACCACTGGCAGCTGCGTTCAAGGTCACGGTAAGGCCGCTATCGCAGAGCAGCACGATCAATAGACAAGGAATCGCCAGAATCGCCGGCAGCTGCCACAGGCCAATCATGCTCACCAATGAGATGAGGATCAGCCCGCCGGCCAAATTCGCTTGGCCGATCCGATCCGACAGATAGCCCAAAGACGGCCCGACCGTAATGTCGCTGAGCCAGCGTGTGCCTTGCAGTAACCCGGTCACCGTGGCCACACCGAGCCAACTGATCGCCTGTTCGCTTCCTGCCAAGCTCGCCAACACCAGCGACGAGGTCGAGATCACCACGCTCGACGAGAGCAATTGCAGCCCGCCCGCGATGATGATCCACCGTGGCACAGGCCGAGCTAATGCAGCGACAACAGCTTGTTGCCACCCGCGCCAGCGTTGCAACAACCCCGTAGGCGCGGGTGCACTCGTTGGCTGTCTTTGTACTGCAGCGACTGGACCTGTCGTCGGCCACCGCAACAGATAGGCAATGGGCAGGGCAAGCATGCTCGCTACCACCATAAAGAGGATCGTGGGCACAAAGCCATAGCGATCGTACAAAAAGCCGCCGATCAAAACGGCCAGAGCGCTGCCCAAGCGAATGATCCCCCACAGCAAGCCAGTCAAACGGCCTTTGTGAGCAACATCCCCACTCCAGACAGCTTGATAGCCCCCGTGGCGCAACGCTGACCACGCTGTTCCCCAAAGTAGCCGCGCCACAAGAAAGAGCAAAAAGCCGCGGCTGATGCCATAAAGAGCAGTCGACGCAATCCCCAGACAGCAAGCAAACAAAAAGGCAGAGCGTGGTCCCCAGCGTTCGAACAACAGGCTTGCCCAGCCATTGGTCGCCAAACGGATCAGCCGATTTACACTCAGCAACACGCCGACCAAAGTCAGGGAAATGCCTAAATTCTCCGCTTCGAGCGGCAGAATGCTATAGAGCAGCGAATCACCGAGAATACAGAGCCCAACCACACTGGCCACGGCACTGACCAAGCGCGCTGGGCGGGGAGCAGAATTGTTCACGGTTGCAGTCACAGCAGAACTTTCTATCTGAGGAGGGAATTGGAAATGATGGTGGACGCACGTATGCGTGGGTAATTACTCATCGTCTTGGTCTTGCACATTGATTGTTGTCTCTGCGCCGCCAATCACGACGATGTATTCACCTTTGAGCGTTATCTTTTTCACCCGCTCGACTAACTGTGACAGCGGCTCGCGGGTCACTTGCTCAAAGTGTTTGGTGAGATCATTCGCCAGCGCAGCGGGGCGATCACCATAGACTGTCAGCGCATCGGCCAAAAAGGCAGCCAGGCGATAAGGGCTTTCGTAAAAGACCAACGTGTGCGGTGAGTGTTGATCCACTGCCAAAAAGCGCTGTCGTGCACCACTTTTACGCGGGGGAAACCCACGAAAGGTAAAACTGTGGAGCGGCAACCCAGACAACACCAGCGCCATGATCAGCCCCGTGGGACCGGGGATCATCGTCACAGGTACATCCTCTTGGATCGCCCGCCGCACCAGCGTAAAGCCAGGGTCAGCAATGCCGGGGGTGCCGGCATCTGTCACCACAGCCACTTGCTTACCTTGGCGCAACAAGCCAAAGATCCGTTCGCCAGCATGGGCTTCGTTGTGCTCGTGAAAGGACAATTGTGGCTTGTGGATCTCAAAATGCTTGAGCAAGATGCCGGTCTTGCGCGTATCCTCACTGGCGATCAGATCGACCGTGCGCAAAGTTTCGAGCGCACGCAGGGTAATATCGCCCAGATTACCGATCGGCGTTGCCACCAAATAGAGCATCAGTCTAGCTCCTGATTCGCAACCCATGCATCAAACTTGCGCAAGAGTTCGTCTTTACATGAGGCCGGCGCGGCGCTGGACACAAAGGCATTGCGCGCGACACGTACTAAGTCGGCCTTCTGATAACCAAATTCTCGCGCCAAGCCAGCATACTCATCGCATAAGGTCGTGTTAAAGAGCGGCGGATCGTCACTGTTGACGGTCACACACAGCCCCATTCGATCGAGATGGAGAAAAGGATGTTCAGCCCACCGGCGATAGACGTGTAGACAAATGTTACTCGTTGGGTTGATCTCCAACACCGTCTGGCGTTCTTTCAGTTCGGCCAGCAGATGGGGGTCTTCGATGGCACGCACGCCATGGCCAATCCGCTCGGCCTGCAACGCAGTCAAAGCGCCCCAGACACTCTCTGGGCCTACTGTCTCCCCCGCGTGGGGTACGCTGACCAAACCGGCAGCCCGGGCAGCTTCAAACGCCTGAGCAAAGGGTTCAGGCGGTGCGCCTACTTCATAACCGCCCAAGCCAAAACCAACCACTCCATACGCCTGCCCAGCTAGTGCATAGGCCAAGGTGCGCTCAGCCGGGTAGGGATCATAGGTAGTGCCGCGAAAGCTGGCATTTCGCGGAATATCAAAAACCCAGCAGATCTCCACCCCAAAGTCGCGGCGTACTCGCTGCCGCCCAGTCTCCAAGCCCTCCAGCAAATCGGCAATGGTCAGGCCTTTGTCCTGCAGATCCGTGTGGGTGAAGGGCGTGAAGGTCACCTCGCGATAGAGAATGTTCTGCCGAGCCATATCCTCGCCACAGGCGTAGACGATCTCGGCAAAATCTTCCGGCGTCCGCAATAGATCAGAGATCAACAAATAGATCTGCACAAAATGCGGAAAATTGGTAAAGGTAAACCACTGTTGCAGACCGGCAAGTTCCGTCGTTGGAAGGTCCGCAAGCCGATTGTGGCGCTGTGCCAGCTTGAGCAAGGTCTGCGGCTGGATCGTCCCTTCCAAGTGAACATGAATTTCCGCCTTGGGCATCCGTCGGATAAACTCATCCAGCGGCGTACAATGCGGTACAACTGCTTCAGAAATCAAATTGCTACTGCTACCCTACTACGATTTTAGTTCTGCACATAACCAGTTGCGTGCAACACGGCAAGCATCGTTCCTGCAACTTGCGAGTTTTTGGGCTACTATCCCACGCAACTGGGCCGCACAAGAACCCTGCATCACTTGAATTGAGCGGCCATTATACCAGTAGACTTATGAATTTGCATGAAACACACGCTCCTTCAATTGAGTTGACATCACCAGCCTCTAGCAAACAGAGTGCGAAACACGCCATCTGGCGCGTAAGCCGCCTGTGTGGGATCCTGTTATTGGCCGCTTGCTTGACTGGTAGTAGTACGCTCTCCGCCAAGGAAACGCTCATTCGCCATATTCAGTGGGCTGTCGCTGGCTATGAGTTTGAGTTGCTGCAGTGGGAGGTAAACGCGTTGTCCGCCAAAATCTGGGCGGCCTTCTCCCAACCTGCACGTCAGATCGAGCCAGCTGCGCAGTCCGCCTTTGTCATCGAGCATCTTAACCGTGCCCAACGCATTCGCCTACTCGAAAACCAGATCAGCAACCTCCTAAGTCCCTCCAGCACCGAATCGCCAGAAGAGATCGTCGACTTGCAGGCCGAATTAACAACCTTACGCCAGCAGCAGGCAGCAGAGCGGGCCACAGTCGAACAGATCCTCGAGCAGCAAGTGACCGCCATCTTGCTCGAGGCTGGGTTGGGATTTGGTGATCTACTCTTACCGCCAGTTCAGTTTGCTTTTGTCGAGCCACCGAAAAAATTGGTCATCAGCCCGCGCAGTCGCATCGAAACCAGCTACAGCCAAATGTTGACTGCCGCCATCGACCCTGCAACGATTCGACGTGCGGAAGCCCAGATGCAAACCCAGCCAGGCATTAGCGCATATATCACCAACATCGGCGGGCTGGGGGCCTACCCCACCATCGTGATCGACGACGCAACGCTCCCGTGGATCCTGAGCACGATTGCCCACGAGTGGGTCCACAATTATCTGACATTCTTTCCGTTGGGCTTTACCTACGGCAGCAGCAGCGAGAATATCATCATCAACGAGACGATCGCCGAGATTGTCGGCAATGAGATCGGCGATCAAGCTTTGCGCCGGTTTTACCCCAGCGAGGTACCGCCGCCAGCGCAGCCAGCAACGGCGACTGATGAGGAGGCATCAACCACGCCACCACCATTTGATTATGGCAAAGAGATGCGGTTGACGCGCATTGGGGTCGATCAATTCTTGGCGCAGGGCAAAGTGATCGAGGCCGAGCGCTACATGGCATTGCGCCTTGAACGCTTCCGTGCCAATGGCTATGGCTTGCGAGTGCTCAACCAAGCCTTTTTTGCCTTTCATGGCAGCTATGGCACTGGCCCCGCTAGTAGCAGCCCACTAGGGCCCAAGCTCGAACGGTTGCGCACCCTGACCCCGACGCTCGTGGATTACTTGCGAGTCGTGCGTACATTGACCACGGAGGCAGCGGTGGATCAAGCACTTACCACCTGGGAGGCGCGCTCAGAACTCGTCGCACCATCATCAAATGCCCTTCCGTAACCTTCTAATAAAAGACAAACAGAAAACTCTTTACATTTGATCAATAGTGCGTTATGATAAGCGTGTTCCGGAGAACAATGAGTCTATGGGGATGTCTGGCTTCGACGGGGCAGGAAGTTTATTGATGGCAGGTCGTAGAGCGTCGACTACGGAAAAATATGCGCAAACCCTATAAATGCCAACACAGGCAAACTCTTTAACTTCGGCTTCGCCAACACTGCTCCGGCAGCAATGGCCGCCTAAGTTGAGACCCTGATCTTCTAGCGAAGATCACGGCCCGTCGGGTGGAACAACCAGGCTTGACGGTAGCTGACATATACTGGAACGTTGCGATAGGCCCAAGCTGATAAGCCTGTCTAAGACCATCAGCTAATCAGGCAAGGGGATCCTGTTGCTCGGAGCCCGCCTGATGAAATTCAAAAAGAGTAACTAAACCTGTAGAGGTCTTTAAACGAATGTTTCGGACGCGGGTTCGATTCCCGCCATCTCCACTCCAAAGAGAAAGGCGCCGCTAAAATAGCGGCGCCTTTCTCTTTGAATTTTATGCAGATCAGTGCTTGTGGGCTCACTGAATGTTTACTTGCCGACGAGACAAGCGGATAGGCCGAGTTGGCACAGTCGCTTGTACCATCCTCATAGAGGTTGTTCGGCTGACAAGTGCACCTATTACAAGCCAGCTACCGACACCCAAAACCGCTAGGGCAAACAATAGAATCAATGGCAAAAGCGTCATAATCATTCCTTCACTCTAGAAGAGAGTGCCTAACTTGGGCCTCACTATCCGAACTTACTCATATCCTCCCTCAAAATCTTAGGCCTAGCGGATTGAACACTGGTGCTAACATAGACCGCAGAGAATTTTGAGGAAGCAACTCGCCTATCCAACATATCACAAGTAGAACCACATAGAAATAGGTATTTTGAGGGAATCTGGATACAGTGTACGTTCTATCCTTTCCCTCGCGGCTACCCAACCGCCCATTACTCCTCCAGGTTGTTTAGGATGTCACGTAGCTCGCGCTCCCAAACATCATCCAGTGGCATAAAGGACAGTTCATCATATTCCTGAGTCATACGTTCCAGATATTGCTCCAGGTGCAACTGGGGCATCTTCCGTTTGAGCTCCTCAAATTTGGTATCCATCGAAGTTGCCAACTCATCGCTTTGGCGTGCCAGATCCGACAGATCAAAGCCGAGATCGAACATAAAGTTGAAGCGGCGCATCAATTCGTACCAAGCACGGTAGTCTTGTTCAATCCGCAACCCCTGGATCGGAATACTGGCCTGCGAAAAGTCATAGGCCGGGACAAACCCATAGAAGGTGCAATATTCGATATTCGAGCGCTCGGCTTGATCAACTAAATACGAACCGATCGAAACACCACCTTCATAGTTAGAAAAACGTACTGCATATTTCTCAAGTTCCGGCTTCATACTACGCGGGCTATAAGTGCACGAAACAGTCCGATCCTTGTCATAAGGAACCGTATTGTAGACACCACCCAAACCAATGACTCGCTTGACTCCTAATTGTTTGGCGGCCGCAAAGAAGGCTTCGGCATAAGGGTCGATGTTCATATGGGGCTCGTCACCCAAAAAGATCACTAACCCCTTATTCCCAAAACTGGCATAATAAAATTCGTTACGGCGCGGGCGCAGCTCGGTGCGATAGCCATCTTCCAACTTTATTTCGGGCCGTAAAAAGTGATGCGCGCCCGGCAATTGGAATAGATAAAAACCTTCGGAGCTGATCTCGCCGATTTTACGCGCCTGGCACCGTTGGATCAGATATTGGGGTAGGCCGGAAGAAATTGCCCCAGCATCCGCCCATTGATGCCAGCCGGCAATCAAGTACATTTCTTCGGCCACCGGTTGTTCCCACAGCTTTAAGACATCAGACATATAGGGGCCTCCCATCTCGGCTTATAAGACACTGTGTGTCATGCCAACTGATGTACGCAAGTCCAGCGTCAATTGAAAGGACGAAACGCTGGAATGATCGTGAATCGTTATCTCAAAACCTCTATCGCTCGTTGGTTACCCAGCCACAACCAACCTAGGGCTGCATCTATGCTATCGAGTGGCTCTAGGCAACCTAAGCTTCTCATCTATTTATTCTTGTCATTGTACCATGTTCCGCCTGCTTGACAAGGTCAACTCAATCATCAATAATGAGCTTATACAAGTCATCCTGTTGCCCACCAGTTTTCGTAAATTCGGAGCGAGATAGATTTCTCATGACCTTACCGGTTGATTACGTTGAGCGGGTCTACGCTGGCGTACTTGGCAAAATAATTGGCGTTTATTTAGGTCGCCCTTTTGAAGGTTGGAGCTACGACAAGATCCAACAGCGATTGGGCGATGTGAACTATTATGTGCATCAACAATTTGATGTACCACTCATCGTCACCGATGATGACATCTCGGGGACCTTTACCTTTTTGCGCGCCCTGGCTGACTATGAGTATTCTCGCGATCTCACGCCAGCACAGATCGGGCAGACTTGGCTCAATTACCTGATCGACCGGCGGACAGTCCTCTGGTGGGGAGGGATGGGCAATTCTACCGAACATACTGCCTATTTACGCCTGAAACAAGGCATTCCAGCCCCCCAAAGTGGGTCGATTGCGCTTAACGGCAAAGTCGTCGCTGAGCAGATCGGTGCGCAGATCTTTATTGATGGCTGGGCCATGATTGCTCCTGGTGACCCCGAATTGGCGGCAGATTTTGCTCGGCGCGCAGCCAGCGTCAGCCACGACGGAGAAGCGATCTATGGTGCGCAAGTGATTGCAGCGATGGAAGCCCAGGCCTTCGTAGAAACACGGCTCGATACGCTGCTCGACACTGCGGTGGGGCTGATCCCAAACGATTCGATTATCTACCGGCTGATCAACGACATCCGCAACTGGCACGCGGCCGAGCCCGATTGGCGCAAAACTCGCCAGCTGATCGAAGCCAACTATGGCTATGATAAGTATGGCGGCAACTGTCATATGGTCCCCAATCATGCGCTGATTATTCTCGCCTTGCTGTATGGGGAAGATAGTTTCCAAAAATCCTTGATGATCGTCAATACTTCGGGCTGGGATACCGATTGCAACTCTGGGAATGTTGGTTGCTTACTTGGCATCAAAAATGGCCTCGCCGGCATCGATCAAGGTGGCCCCGATTGGCGCGGACCAGTGGCCGATCGCCTCTACTTAGCGACGGCAGAAGGGAGCCGAGGTATCAGCGATGCGGTTACCGAATGCTACCATGTAGTCAATACTGGTCGAGCTTTGCTCGGGGAACCACCACTAGCACCCAAAGCAGGCGCTCAGTTTCACTTCGAATTGCCAGGGTCAGTCCAAGGGTTTACCGCCGAGTTAGATGCCACGGGACAACCCACAGTCAAGCTCGAAAATGTGATCGGCCATAGCCAACTTGGTCAACGCAGCCTTGCGTTGCATTATCAGGCCGTTGCACCCGGCCGAGTAGCTCGTGCAGCGACGCCGCTCTTCATTCCGACGCGCGCCCTCGCCGACTATTTTAGCCGGCGGAGCTATGCACTTCTCACCAGCCCGCGTCTCTATCCAGGGCAGACAGTGCGTGCTGCAGTCCAAGCGGCTGCCACCAATTCGCAAACCATTTCCTGCAACCTCTATGTGCAGATTTACGGAGCGGATGACCAACTCTATACTCGGCGCAGTGAAGTGATTGCGCTCGCCCCTGGGCAGTCCCATACGTTTGAATGGTTGATGGCCGAGACAGGTGGCGATCCAATTGC
>CAZMRA010000222.1:0-1937 GCA_964568485.1 uncultured Caldilineaceae bacterium
GCCTTGCTCTTCTTGGCTGCTGGTAGCGTAATGCACGCCACACATGATGTTCTGGATATCCGCCGCTTGGGTGGGTTGCGCAATAAGATGCCAGCTACCTTCCGGACCTTCTTGATCGGCTCAGCAGCGCTGGCTGGTCTACCCTTGATGTCTGGCTTTTTCTCCAAAGATGCGATTTTGGCCGGTACCTTGGCTCACAATCCGATTCTCTACGCCATCGGTCTCTTTACGGCTTTGCTAACCGCCTTCTACAGCGCACGCGCCTTGTTTGTGCCCTTCTTTGGCCAACCACGCGACAAAAAACTGTATGATCACGTCCACGAAAGCCCAGCAACGATGACGATTCCGTTGTGGATCCTCTCGTTCTTTGCCATCGTGGCTGGCGTGCTCAACCTGCCGGTCATTCTGACGCTGGAGCACTGGCTCGAACCGTCCATCGGCCATCATGAGATCAACCTAACCATCGAGTTGATCGCCATTACGCTAAGCGTGATTATTGCCATCTTTGGTGTTTTGCTTGCCTATGCCAAATACCTAGCCAACGAACGCTGGGCCGATTCGTTGCTGGCTCCATTCCAAGCATTCCGCTCGCTGGCTGAACACAAATGGTATGTGGATGAGTTCTACATGGCCGTGGTGATCAAGCCAATCCGTGCGCTCTCTGGCTGGTTCGCCACTGCAGTCGACAAGCTAACCATCGATGGGATTGTCAATGGGGTTGGCAGCCTCAGCATCCGATCGGGCGACCGAGTTCGTCTTTGGCAGAACGGTGCCGTGCCCACCTATGCACTGAGCATTCTGCTCGGGGTTGTCGCGGTAACGCTGTACTTTGTCTTTGTTGCCTAGGGCGCTCCTGTTGATCACGACTTACGCAGCGCTGGCTCGCCTGTGGTATTGCCACACTCAGCCAGGGCTTGCGTAAGTTCTATCAGTGTGATTCACGAGTTGGATACACAGAGAACGGTAACATCATGGAATCATCTTTACTTTCGATTATTACCTTTCTGCCACTGATCGGGGCAATTCTCGTTGCGCTGATTGGCAGTACGGAACTCAAAAAACAGGTCGCGCTCGGGGTCTCGTTGGTCACCTTTGTGATCAGCTTGTTGCTCTGGACAGGGTGGAATGACAGCGTCACGGGGATGCAATTTGTGCAGGATCTCCCCTGGCTACCCGAGCTGAGCATGCGTTATCATGTCGGTGTGGATGGCATTAGCCTCTTTTTGGTGTTACTCACCACCTTCTTGATGCCAATTGCAATCTATTTCAGCAATCTCTATGTGCACGAGAAGGTTGGCGCTTATTTGGCGCTGATGTTGCTGCTCGAAACCGCCATGATCGGATCGTTTATCGCGCTGGATCTGGTTCTCTTCTTTGTCTTCTTCGAGTTTACGCTGGTCCCCATGTATTTCTTGATCGGTCAGTGGGGCAGCGGGAACCGCATCTACGCAGCACTCAAGTTCTTCTTGTATACCTTTGCTGGCTCGGCAGTGATGTTGGTGGCCATTTTGGCGGTCTACTTCGCCACCGGCACCTTCGATATCACCGAATTGCAAGGCGCATCCGCCCAGATGAGTCCAGCACTGAAAACGTGGGGTTTTCTGGCCTTTGCTCTCGCCTTTGCGATTAAAGTGCCGCTCTTCCCGTTCCACACCTGGTTACCCGATGCCCACGTACAAGCACCCACGGCCGGTTCGATCATCTTGGCCGGTGTGTTGCTGAAATTGGGGACGTATGGCTATCTACGCTTTGCCATGCCCATCTTCCCCGAAGCCGCCGCGCAATTTGGCCCTTGGGTCGCCACTCTAGCGGTTATCGGTATTCTGTATGGTGCGCTTGTCGCTCTGGTGCAGAAGGATTTCAAAGCGCTGGTGGCCTATAGCTCAGTGGCCCACTTAGGCTTTGTGATGTTGGGGTTGACTGCCAACAATATCCAA
>CAZMRA010000222.1:1947-8362 GCA_964568485.1 uncultured Caldilineaceae bacterium
GTCGGTATGTTGTACGAGCGCCGCCATACCCGCATGTTGGACGACTTCGGGGGTTTGTGGAAGAGTGTTCCGCTCTACTGTGGTTTTCTCTTGGTGGTATCGATGAGCAGCGCAGGTTTGCCTGGGCTCAATGGCTTCGTCGGTGAATTCACCATCCTACTCGGCATGTATTTGAATCAACCGATCTTCGCCATTTTAGCAGCGCTGGGTGTGATTTTGGCCGCTTGGTATCTGCTAACGGCCTTCCGCAAGGTTGCACAGGGTCCGCTGACCAACCCAGCGAACGAGGCCGAAAATCTGCCTGATTTGCGGCGTAGCGAGATTGCCATGTTGCTGCCGCTGGTCATTTTGTTCTTGGTGCTTGGGCTTTTCCCCAATCTCTTGTTAGACAAGATCAACCCGGCTGTAGAAGCATTGCTCAACAATACTCAGTCTGCCATTGTGTTGCACAAATAAGCACCTACCCTGAAAATAGG
This sequence comes from uncultured Caldilineaceae bacterium, assembly GCA_964568485.1. Classification (GTDB taxonomy): domain Bacteria; phylum Chloroflexota; class Anaerolineae; order Caldilineales; family Caldilineaceae; genus CFX5. The sequence goes on from CAZMRA010000222.1 coordinate 2,424, forward strand.
GATGGTACCCGATTTCGCCCTACTCGCTAAGTTGGGCGCAGACTTTCAGGACAACATACTGTGTGATGCCACCTTGGTGGATCAGGCCAACGTAGAGACGAACTTATGAACGAAGTTTTTAGCGCAGCAGGTGTGAATCTGGGTGTTGTATTACCCGAATTGTTAATGGTGCTCTTTGCCCTCCTGGTCATGATGGGAGATATTTTTACCAGTGATCGCCCAGGTGGTGGCAAGGCCATTTTGCCGTGGATTGCCCTGGTTGGGGTGTTGGTCACCATTGGGGTTTGTGCCCAGCAATGGAGCCAGAGTGCCTCGACCTTCCAAGATCTGGCCACAAACGATCATTTTGCCATCAGCTTGCGGTTGATCATTCTGACTGCCACAGCGTTTACCATCTTGCTCAGCGCTGGCTATATCCAAACAGTCAACCCGCAGACGGGCGAATATTACACGTTGCTCTTGCTCTGTGCCGCTGGAATGATGGCAATGGGCAGCGCACTCGATCTGATTGTGGTCTTCTTGGCGTTGGAAATCTTCTCGCTGGGGCTCTATATCCTCACGGGCTTAAATCGCAACAACCCCCGCAGCACTGAAGCTGGCATGAAGTATTTCTTGTTGGGAGCCTTTGCCAGCGCCTTCTTTGTCTATGGAGCGGCGTTGATCTACGGGGCGACCGGCAGCACCCAATATAACGCGATTGCGGAGGCGCTGGCTAGTGGCATCGCTGAGCCGGCCTTGCTCTATCCCGGGATTGGGCTGTTGTTGGTCGGTTTTGCCTTCAAAGTCAGCCTTGTCCCCTTCCACATGTGGACACCAGATGTTTATCAAGGTGCGCCTACCCCGGTCACCGCTTTCATGAGCGTCGGCACCAAAGCGGCCGCGTTTGCTGCCTTTATCCGGGTGTTGCTGATGGCTTTGCCAGAAACCCAACCAACCTGGGGCTGGGCCTTGGCCATCCTCGCCATCCTCACAATGACTTTGGGGAACTTGGCAGCCCTGCGCCAACAAAGCTTGAAGCGCATGTTGGCCTACTCTAGTATCGCCCATGCTGGTTATGTTTTGGTGGGTTTGGCGGCTGGCAACACCGCCGGGGCTGATGGGGCACTCTTTTACCTCTTCACCTACGCTTTTATGAACATCGGGGCTTTTGCCGTGGTGATGGTGCTGGAACAAGCCCAGGAAAATGATGCCTTGCAACACCGGGCAGCTGGCTTGGCAAATCGCCGACCTTTCTTGGCCCTGGTGATGGCCATCTTTATGCTGAGCCTCAGCGGTATCCCCCCACTGGCTGGTTTCTTCGGCAAGTTGCTAGTCTTTAATGCGGCTGTCGATGGGGGCTGGGCTTGGCTAGCGGCGATTGGTATGTTGAACAGTGCAATCGGGGCTTATTACTATCTCCGCGTGACTGTTGCGATGTATTTCGATCAATCGCCGCAAGAAGCTTTGGCCGAACGCCAAAGCTGGGGGGCTCTCAACCTTGGGTTGGGAATCGCCGCCGTCTTCACAGTGGCAATTGGGCTCTACCCAGGCCTGTGGACAGGAATTTTCCAAACAGGGCTCGCTGCCTTGGGTGGTTAACGAGATAAAATTAGCGTAGATCAGCCAGCCTGTCAGCCGGAAGATTCGGTGGGCAGGCTGGCTTTTTTTGATCCTTCGCTCTAAAACGTTTCTATATGCTCTCCTCAGTGCCTGACGCACTTTGACGGCAAACAATAGTCTAGATCATTCTATCAAGTTCGTGCTATACTCCACCACAAATCACCTAACGTGAATCAGGGATAGCAAGGCAGCATAAACGCTGTTCTCATGTGCCCTCCCCTACCCATAAAGGAGCGATTGATGAGTGACTTACTCCTCATTGAACGCACTGGTGAATTAGCCACTGTGATTCTGAATCGACCTGAAAAGCTGAACGCCCTCAGCCGCGCTCTATGGGAGCAAATTGGTGTTACGATGCGCCAACTCTCACAAGATGACGATTTGCGTTGCATTATCTTGCGTGGAGCAGGAGACAAGGCTTTTTCGCCTGGCGCAGATATTAGTGAATTCGAAACCGAACGGGCCACGCCCCAACAAGCCCGCAGCTACAGTGCGCTGATGCATGAAGCGATGAGTGCCATTCTTGAATGCCGTCACCCCACGATAGCGATGATAAAGGGAATCTGTGTGGGTGGTGGCTTAGAGCTGGCCAGTGTGTGCGATATACGCATCTGTGGCGAGTCTAGCCGATTTGGTGTGCCCATCAACCGGATCGGTGTGGTCATGGCCTACCCAGAAATTCGAGCCTTGATCAACTTGGTTGGCCGGACAACAGCGCTCGAAATTTTACTCGAGGGGCGAATCTTTGATGCGCAAGAAGCAAAAGAGAAGGGGTTGGTAAATCGTGTGGTACCGGATGCAGAGGTGGAAGCGGAAAGCTATGCGACCGCGCGCCGGATTGCAGCAGGGGCCCCAATCTCAAATCGCCTGCACAAACAGTTCGCCCGCCGCTTGCAGGATCCTCGCCCTATTAGCGAGGAAGAATTCGCCGAGAGCTTTATCAACGTAGAAACAGCCGACTATCGGGAGGGCTACCAAGCATTCCTCGAGAAGCGCCCACCAAAGTTTCGAGGAGAATGAGTACCCCTAAAAATTACAGCGTACACAATACAAGCTTTGTGTACGCTGACGATGGGGCACGCCCCTACTATATTTGGTTGGCTAAAGTATGCCAGTACTCAGAAGAATTCGATCTTTCGATGGCGCATGACGACACTCTGCGCCAATCCGATCGCAAACATCATCGACAGCAGACTACTTCCCCCATAACTGACAAAGGGCAGCGGTAAGCCCGTCACCGGCATAAGATTGAGATTCATACCGATGCTGACGACCGTCTGGAAAAAGATCAAGCAAGCTACCCCAATAGCGATCAGGCGGCCAAAGGGATCCGAAGCCTTCTCGGCAATATTGAGCACACGCCAAATCGTATAGAGCAAGAGCGCGACGATGATCGACGTGCCAATCAGCCCCAATTCCTCGGCAATCACGCTGAAAATGAAGTCGGTATGACGGACACGCAGAAAGTGTAACTGGTTCTGGCTGCCTTGGGCCCATCCTTGACCAAACCAGCCACCGCCGCCGATTGCGATTAACGCTTGATCGATATTGTAAGTCAAAGCGGGGTTTTGCTCGGGGTTGAGAAAGATTTCAATACGCTGGAGCATATAACCTTCGAGTGAGGCATACGCGATCGGCGCAGCCGCTACCACCCCAGCAGTCAGCAATCCCACCTGCCAATAAGGAATCCCCGAGATCAAGATCAATGCCCCGCCAATAAAGGCAAAATTGAGGGTCGTTCCTAAGTCGGGCTGCTCATAGATTAAAAAGAGTGGCAGGCCTAACAGGGCTAGAGCGATCAACAAATAGGGCAGCGCATTCTTATATTGGCGATACCAGTGTAAATACCAAGCGAAGAAGATAATCAGCAAGAATTTGCCAGCTTCAGTCGGCTGTACAAGTGTCCCACCAACATTGATCCAGCGCCGTGTACCCGTGCCTTGAGTCTCACCAAAGAGCCAAACTGCGAAGAGTGAGAGAATCAAGACCACATAAGCGACAGGGGCTAATAATTCCAGGTGGCGGTAGTCAAAGAAGGCTGCGCCAAACAAGACCACCAAACCAGCCCCAATAAAGACTAATTGTCGTAACCAAAGATCGTTTAGGTCGACCGTGTTGACCGTGGAGCTGTAGACCATACTCACCCCAATCGCACAGAGGAGCAGGACCACAAGCAGCAACGTCCAATCAAAATTGCCCCATAATTGCCGAGCAGACATAGACGAAATTTATCCCCCGAACCAACGCCGTAATCGCCCCCAAAAGCTCTCCTGTTCAAAGTTCATAAGCGGTACATTGTTGCCAAGAATCCGCTGGGCGATATTCCGATAGGCTTGACTAACCCACATCCGCCGGTTGTAGACAGCTGGTGTGCCACGGTCAGTTGTGAGCGGCAAGCCTTCATCCTCAGGAACCACACCGATCAGGTCGATCGAAAGAATATCCAAAATGTCATCGACCCCACGCATTGCCCCATTCTGCGCTAAGCGATGATTATAGCGATTGAGGATCAAGCCAGGCTGCCGTCGCCAATCTCGCTCTAATAGATAGATCACCTTATCTGCATCGCGCAAGGCACTCACATCTGGGGTAGTGACGATCAGAATTTGATCCGCAGGCGCAACGACATTCTGAAACCCATGCTCAATCCCAGCCGGAGAATCGATCAACACAAAATCGGCCATTTGACGCAACTGCTGACAGAGCGTGACCATCTGCTGTGGAGTAACATCAGACTTGTTGCGAGTTTGCGCCGCGGGCAACAAATAGAGCGAGCGAGAGCGCACATCGCGCACCAATGCTTCCTCGAGTTGTGCCCGTCCTTCCACCACATCGATCAGATCGTGCAAGATTAGGTTTTCGACACCGAGGACGAGGTCTAAATTCCGCAGTCCGATATCCCCATCAACAGTGATCACTCGTTTGCCGGTCTGTGCCAGCGCGGCAGCTACGTTGGCCACCGTTGTGGTTTTGCCAACACCTCCCTTGCCAGACGTAACCGTAATAACCGTGCCAGCCATGTGTATCTGAAAAATGGGTGGAGAAATTGATTATTTGTTTTACTCGAAACCAACGCGCAGCAACATCAATGGTCAGCGCCGAAAGGCGGTCAACCCCCCAGGTTTCGACTCGTCCCAGGGCTCGATCACAATTTGATCATTCACAACGTAAGCAACTTCTGGCCGCTTCTCGCTGGTTTTGCGGGTCCAGCGCCCAGTCGCTCGCTCCGTTGATGAAGTATCAATCGCCAAAATACCGCCAATCCGCAATTGGATGGGCTCCATCTGTAGCGCTACAACAATCGAGCGTTTGTCGCCATTCGAGCCAGCCTGGGCAATCCCACGCATGCGACCCCAGACCAAGATGTCGCCCTGGCTACTAACTTCTGCGCCGGGATTCACATCACCAACGATCATCACGTGCTCGCGGCGTTCAAGAATCTGCCCCGAGCGCAAATTGCCTCGATAGACAAAATAACGAGCAAACCCTTGATTCGAGCTAGACGACTCAACTTCAGCGTCGGTATTGCCTTCGCCATCGAGTAGGCGAGCTGCCAACCCCAGGCTGATCGCTGATTCAAAGGTACGTTCAGCCCCACTACGCACTACAGCGAGCTTCATACCGCTATTTTCTAATAGCGATTGTGCAGCAGCCAATTCTGTTTCGAGCAAGGGGCGGTTACCAACATCTAATGCTACGTTGCCGCCGCGGAAAAAACTGCCCGCTTGGTTCAATCGTTCACCCAGCTCTTCCAGCAGATCACTCCATTGGCCCTTGCCGATTTCGATAACCACCCCTTCACTGCGCCCTTTGATGACAACTGAGTGAGGTTTGGATTCGCTTTGTGCTGCGGGCTTGACGGCCTCTTCTAGGCTTACCTTACCCCCACCAGCTTGGATCGATTTGATCTGAGCGGTGATTTGGGCCACCTCAGGCGAGAGAGTTTGTGTGGCTTCACTCCACACCTCCGCCGGCTCGTCGGCTTGAGGGGGCGGCGCTGAGCTCTCCTCTTCGACCGCTACGACAGGAGACTGCTTTTGCACAGTGACGTCATCCAATAACGCCGTGAGCTTAGCCAGTACCTGTTCCTGCCCGGTCCCATTCGTCTGAGGAAGATCTCGTCGATTGGCCAGTCCATCCTTTGACATATGCAACCTACCTTTAATCTTCAGTAAGCCACCTACTTCAAACCTCGTACCAGACTCTTAAACAAGCTGACGGGTTGTAGTAGCTTACAGAAGTTCAGTATACCATTCTCTCTGCCTGAACAAGACATTGTCAGACGTCCAATCCAATTTTTCGGCTAAAACCACCAATGTACTCACTGACTAGCTACAGGT
>CAZMRA010000223.1:0-8347 GCA_964568485.1 uncultured Caldilineaceae bacterium
GGCAGGATGGCGCGGGTGTCGTTGAGGCTGTGGGCGAAGGCGTCACCGAGTTTAAGGTGGGCGATCAAGTGGCCTGGGCGCAACATCAAGGCTCTTATGCTGAATATGTCAATGTGGCCGCGGCCAAAGCGGTGCCTGTACCAGCTGGCGTCTCGCTAGAACAAGCGGCCGCGGTACTCTTGCAGGGCATGACTGCCCACTACCTGGCCGTGAGCACCTATCCGCTTGGCCCGAACGACACTGCGCTGATCCATGCGGCGGCTGGTGGCACTGGCGCACTGCTGGTGCAGATCGCCAAGTTGCGCGGGGCCACGGTGATCGGCACAGTCGGTAATGAGGAAAAGGCCGAACTGGCCAAAGCTGCCGGTACGGATCACACCATCATCTACACCCAAGCCGATTTCGAAGCCGAAACCAAGCGCATCACCGGCGGCAAAGGGGTAGATGTAGTCTACGATTCGGTGGGCAAAGATACGTTTGAGAAGAGCCTCAACTGCTTGCGCCCGCGCGGGTACATGGTACTCTTTGGGCAGGCCAGCGGCCGTGTTGATCCGATCGACCCCCAAATCCTGAACCAGAAGGGTTCGCTCTATCTCACTCGCCCGACCATGGCTCCCTATATCCTGACCCGCGAGGAATTACTCGGCCGAGCCAACGATCTCTTCCAATGGCTCAAAGAAGGTAAATTGACCGTCCGCATCGACCAGACCTTTCCGTTGGAAAACGCTGCCGACGCCCATCGCTATCTCGAGGGGCGCAACACCAAAGGGAAAGTGTTGCTGATTCCCTGAGCGAACAGAGCATGAGCAGAACGATTTTATTGGGGTTTGCAGCAGGTGAATTAAGTGAGGCCGATCTTGCACAGATCCGTAGCTTGGCGCCCGGATATCGCTTGTTGGTAACGACCGACCGCCAGGAGATCGAAGCAAATCTGGGCGAGATCGAAATTGCGGTGCGACGCTTTCCCAACGAATGGATCGAGCGAGCGCCCAATCTGCGCTGGTTGCAACAGTGGGGTGCGGGTGCGGATTGGCTGCTGCGCTATCCCGCGGTTGCTGCGTCAGACTTGATCGTCACCAGTGGTTCGGGGGTGCATGCCATCCCAATCTCCGAGCACATTCTGGCGTTGATGTTGGCTCTGGGGCGCAATCTGCACCGGGCCATCCGGCACCAGATCGAACATCGCTGGCAAAGCGTGGGCGATTGGCACCAGCTCTTTGAACTAGCCAACAAAACCATGCTGCTGGTTGGTGTTGGGGCCATCGGCGAACGCACAGCCGAAGTGGCCACGGCGCTGGGCATGCGAGTGATCGGCGTGCGTCGCGATCCCGCGCAGACGGTGCCTGGGGTGGCCGCCATGTATGCCCCGGCGCAGCTGCCCGAGCTCTTGCCCGAGGCTGATTTTGTGGTGTTGACCATTCCCCTTACTGCGGAAACCAAACACTTGATCGGCGAGCGCGAATTTCAATTGATGAAGCCGAGCGCCTATCTGATTAACATCGGGCGTGGGGGCACGGTGGACGAAGCCGCGTTGATCGATGCGTTACGCTCGGGGCGCTTGGCTGGCGCGGGGCTGGATGTGACCGAGCAAGAGCCGCTGCCGGCCGATTCTCCACTGTGGGATCTAGAAAATGTGATCATTACCGCACATTATGCGGGGGCAACGCCGCACTATGATGAGCGCGCTTTGCCAATCTTTTTGGAGAACCTGCGGCGTTATGTCGCAGACGAACCGCTGATCAATGTGGTTGACAAAACGCTCGGCTATTGAGCTGGCCGGCACGCACCGTTTGGAGGATTTTTGACCATGACCAATTCCCGCAAACGTTATGCCATCATTGGTACCGGTGGCCGAGCGCGGATGTATATCGAGGCCGTAGCTGATACCTTTCGGGAACACGCCGAGTTGGTGGGACTCTGTGACCTCAGCCAAGCGCGTATGGATTGGTATAACAATCAGCTTGCCGAGGACTATGATCATCCCCCCGTCGCGACCTATTTGGCCGATCAGTTCGACCAGATGATCGCAGAAACCAAGCCCGACGTGGTGATTGTCACTTCCATGGATTCGACGCACCACACCTACATTATCCGAGCGATGGAGTTGGGTTGCGACGCCATCACCGAGAAGCCGATGACAATCGACGCAGCCAAAGCGCGGGCGATCTTCGAGGCGATCGAAAAGACGGGGCGCAATTTGCGCGTCACTTTTAACTATCGGTATGCGCCAATTGCCACCGCGGTGCGTCAGCAGATCATGGAAGGCAAGATTGGCCGCCCGCTGCATGTAAATTTCCAATGGGTGCTGGATACCTTCCACGGGGCCGACTACTTCCGGCGCTGGCACCGCGAAAAGGACAAATCGGGCGGGTTGTTGGTGCACAAAGCGACCCACCATTTTGACTTGATCAACTGGTGGCTCCAATCCTATCCGCAAGAGGTCTTTGCCTTTGGTGATTTGCTCTTCTACGGCCGCGAGAATGCCGCTGCGCGTGGCGAGCATTATGACTATGATCGCTATACGGGGCAGGCTGCTGCGACGCGCGATCCATTTGCGCTCCGGCTGGATACTAACCCCACGATGAAGGCGCTCTATTTGGCGGCTGAGCCCGAGACCGGCTATTTGCGCGACCGCAACGTCTTTGGCGACAATATCAGCGCCGAAGACACCATGAGCGTCACTGCTCGCTATCGCAATGGCACCTTGCTCACCTATTCGCTGCTGGCTTATAGCCCCTGGGAAGGGTATCGCATCGCCATCACCGGGGACAAGGGGCGGCTGGAAGTCGACCTGACTGAGCAGGTTGGGCGTACCTTTGTGGCTGGGCAAGAAGAGACGCCGGTCTTTGCGCCGAGTGACCCAGAAATTGTGCAACAATTCGGGGGACGCCAGATTCGCCTTTTCCCAATGTTTGGGCGCCCCTACGAGGTGGAAATTCCTGAATCCAAGGGGGGCCATGGTGGTGCCGACCCAGTGATGCTGGAGCAGATTTTTTCGCCGAACCCACCGGAAGATCCCTTTGCACGCGCTGCTTCCCACATCGATGGCGCGGCGTCGATCCTGCTGGGGATCGCAGCCAACGAATCGATCGCCACCCAGCGCTTGGTCAAGGTGGATGAACTGCTGCAATTACCAGGCGTGTAGCCCATACTCGATAGAAATCCCCAAATCTCGACGAATCTCAGAGGTTTGCGGCGTTTGACGGAGATTCTTTAAGCAACAATCATCTCCTATTATGAAAGGAAACACATGTCTATTTTAGATAAATTTCGGCTGGATGGACGGATTGCCATTGTTACCGGGGGCAACCGTGGTTTGGGTAAGCAAATGGCCCTCGCCCTTGCCGAGGCTGGCGCACAAGTGGCCTTGACCAGCCGCAAATTGGAAGATGCTGAGGCGGCGGCGAGCGAAATTCAAGCCGCAACCGGCCAGACTGTCCGCGGCTACAAAGTGGATATCACCGCACCGGAACAGGTGGAGGGGTTTGCCCAGCAAGTATTAGCCGACTTTGGTCAGGTCGATATTCTGGTCAACAACGCGGGGATCAACATCCGCGGGCCGATTGAAAATCTGTCACTTGACGAATTTAAGCAAGTGCAAGATACCAATGTCACCGGGCCTTGGGTGTTATGCCGGGCGCTGGCCCCCCAATTCAAAGCGCGCAAATCAGGCCGCGTGATCAACATTGGCTCGACGCTTTCGATCATCAGCATCGCCGATCGCACGCCGTATGCCACCAGCAAAGGCGCCATTCTGCAGATGACGCGCACGCTGGCCCTTGAATGGGCGCCTTATGGCATCACCGCCAACTGCGTCATGCCCGGTCCTTTTGGTACCGAAATGAATCAACCGCTGTTGAACGATCCGGTCGCTTACCAGAGCTTTATCAGCAAAATTCCTTTAGGGCGCTGGGGCAACTTGGACGAAATCGGTGGGTTGATCGTCTTCTTGGCGAGCGATGCTAGCAGCTTCATCACCGGTGCAGCCATCACCATCGACGGCGGTTGGACTGTGCCCTGATCGGTACATTGCAGGTAGCGCATGCGCTCGTCCGTCGTTTCCGACCATCTTCCTTTCTCTAGCGAGGTACTATGAGCCAACAAACAATCTTGCACCTTGCTCCACACTTTTTTGATGCACGTGAACGCCTGTTGGTTGAACACGGCAGCCTCACGGCTAGCGCATTCCAGTTCGAAAGCGGCGTGGCAGCTGTGCGCCTGCGCAACGGCCAAGGTGAGCTTGTGCTTTTGCCCTTCCAGGGACAGCAGATCTGGTCGGCGGAATTTGGTGGACGTAACCTCACCATGCGGTCGATGTTCGACCAACCGCAGCCGACCAGCGATTATCTGCGCACCTATGGTGGCTTTCTGCTCCATTGTGGTGCCACCGCGATGGGTGTGCCGATGGGGGAAGATACACACCCGCTCCATGGAGAATTGCCCAACGCACCCTATCAACAGGCGTGGTTGATTGTCGGTAGCGATGAAGGGGGCGACTATATTGCCCTGAGTGGCCGCTATCAACACACGGTCGCCTTCAATTGTAATTATGTGGCCGAGCCGCTCGTCAAGCTCTATGCCGACGCTAACCGCTGCTGGATTAGCATCAGCGTGACCAATCTGAAGCGCACGCCTATGGAGTTGATGTACATGGCGCATGTCAACTTCCGCCCGGTGGATCATGGGCGGCTGGTCTATACAGCCCACGCTACGCCAGAGACCACACGCGTCCGCACGAGCATCCCGTCGCACGTGCGCCCGACGCCTGCCTATGTCGAGTTTCTGGAGACCTTGCAAGCGCAGCCGGAACAGCACCATGTCTTAGCGCCAGGACTGCCCTTTGACCCAGAAGTGGTCTTGACATCGGACTACTTGACGGATGAGCAGGGCTGGGCGCATGCCATGCAAGTTCATCCCGATGGCACTGCCGATTACATTCGCTATCGGCCCGCTGAACTGGACAAAGGTGTGCGCTGGATCTGCCGCACACCCGATCAAGATGCGTTGGGGCTGGTGCTGCCCGCGACTGCCGAGCCGGAAGGCTATCACGCAGAATTGGCAAAGGGGAATGTCAAGACGTTGCCCACGGGGGCAACCTTCCGCTGTACGTTGGAGGCGGGCTGGTTGAGTGCAGCGGAAACCGACCAGCTAACCACGCAGATCAACGAGATTCTGGCCGCGACCCCACCGGCATCCGCCAAGGCCAGCAGTGGCAAAAAGGCGGCCAAAGGTGAAAAAGCCGAGAAGAAGGCCAGCCGCAAGAAAAAACAAAAAGAGTAATCAATGTGCCTCGCTCATCTTCCGAGCCCCGGGGAGCAGTGCGAATCAACGATTATCCATTTGCGAGGAGAATGTAGTATATGAAATTGGGTTATAGTACTTGGGGGATGCCCACCGTACCCATTGATCAAGCTGTGCGCTTCTTAGCAGATTTGGGCTACACTGGGATTGAGATCACCGTGCGGCCGGGCTGGGTAACTGACCTCCCCGCACTCGACAGCGCCGAGCGGATCCGCATTGCCAAGCTGCTCAAGCAGCACAATTTGGCTTTGCCCGCTGTGGGCGCCCACGCCGATCTGCTCTTGCCCGCGGAACAACATATCGAGGTGATGGATCGGCTCATCGCTGCCATGGATCTGGCGGTCGATTGGGCGGTGGTGAATGATGGCAAGCCGCCCGTAGTGTTGACGACACCCGGCGGTCGCCCCGAAAATTATGAGGCCGACAAAGACCAGTTGGCCGAGCGATTGGGCGAATTGGCAGCGATAGCGCGGCAGCGTGGAGTGGTGCTCGCCTTAGAAGCACACGTCGGTGCTTTGCTCGACACGCCGGAACATGCGCTCGAAGTGCTGCACATGGTCGATTCTCCCAACTTGCGGCTCAATTTTGATATCAGCCACTTCAATGTCATGGGGGTGCCGATCCAACATTCAGTGGATCTGATGGTGCCGTATACGGTGCATACGCACATCAAAGACGAGCGAGGTGCGTATCCCGACCATGAATTTTTGATCCCCGGCGAAGGTGTCTTTGATTACGTCACCTATCTCCAAGCGATGGATAAAGCCGGCTTCGACGGCTTCATTGTGCCGGAGATCAGCATCATGCGCCAGCGCCAGCCCGGGTATGATCCCATGGCCGCGGCTGTGACCTCCTACGAAGTTTTGACCAAGGCGTTCGCCGACGCTGGGCTTACCCTCTAAACCACCAATTCGCCACGAAGTGCATCATAAATCAGCTTCGTGGCGAACTTACTTCCCTTCTACAGAGTTATATTTGTGCACAAAGATGTTTGTCTTTTGTTAGAAAGCGTGAATTCAGCGAGAACGCTTACACCTCGCAAATGAAATTGTGCTAAACTTGCGTTTGGAAAGCAGCAGATTTGCCAACGATGCACCTTGTTGTTATCGTTGCACCGTTACGCTGCCTTCACCACAGGGATGAGATGGTACAGATAAACCATAAATGGTTTAAGTTGAATGCGTATGCATGATGGTTATCGTATGGCACAAATGGAAATGGACGATTGGGATGAGCCCGAAGAAGATCAGGTGATCTTTGAGTCCGAAGAATATCAAGAGCAAGTGAATGCTGAGCTAAATCAGCAAACTCCTTCGATCATCTCCGATGATCTACCGATTTTACCCCTCCGCGGTGTGGTTGTTTACCCCATGATGTGGCTACCTTTGCCTATTGGGCAGAAGCGTAGCATCCGATTAGTGGAAGATATTCTGCCCGAAAATCGGATTATCGCCTTGGTTAGCAGCCGTAACGAACAAGTCGAAGAGCCACGGCCAGAGCAGATCCATACGATCGGTACCGCCGCGCAGATCCATCGCGTGCTCAAGACGCCCGATGGGACGATCCGCTTGCTGGTGCAGGGGATCGAGCGGGTGCGCATTCTGGAGTATATTCAGGAAGAGCCCTATTTGCGCGCTCGTGTCGAGATGATCCCTGAAAGCCTTGAGGAGAATATCGAGCTCGAGGCGGTTGCGCGGGCAGTCCAAGATCTTTTCCGGCGTTTGATCGAGCTTGAACCGCAGATGCCTGATGAGCTCGCGGTGATGGCACTCAATGTGCAAGATGCCAAACAATTGGCTTATTTGGTGGCGGGCAGTATGCGCCTGTCCCATGAGAATGCCGAAGCTATCCTCGAGATGGATAGCGTGCATGATAAATTGATGCGGCTTACGCAGTTGCTCAAGAAAGAGGTTGAAGTCCTTGAGCTAGGGCGTAAGATCCAATCCGAAGCCCATGGCGAGATGGAAAAGATGCAGCGCGATTACTTTTTGCGCGAGCAGATGAAGGCCATCCAAAAAGAGCTGGGCGAAGAGGACGAACATGCGGCTGATCTGCGCGAGTTGGAAGAGCGGATCGCTGCGGCGGGGATGCCCGAAGAGGCAGAGAAAGAGGCGCGCCGCGAGTTAGATCGTATGCGCCGGATGCCGATTCAGGCGGCCGAATATAGTGTGATCAAAACTTATCTAGATCTGATGGTCAGCTTGCCCTGGCAACAGATCACGCCCGATAATTTGGAGATCCCCCATGCCCGCGAGGTCTTGGATGAAGACCATTACGGGCTGGATGAGATCAAAGACCGCATCCTCGAATTCTTGGCTGTGCGTAAGTTACGTGCTGATCGGAAGGAAGAGCGCGACGAAGACGAAGATGTGCGCGACAAGATCCGCCGTGAGCGCGAAGGTGTTGTCCTCTGTTTTGTCGGCCCGCCTGGTGTAGGCAAGACCAGCCTGGGCGTGAGCATTGCCCGGGCAATGGGGCGCAAGTTTATCCGCCTGGCCTTGGGTGGCGTGCGCGATGAGGCTGATATTCGTGGCTTCCGCCGCACCTATGTCGGTTCGATGCCAGGGCGCATTATCCAGAGTCTGCGCCGAGCCGAGACCAAGAATCCGGTCTTTATGCTCGATGAGGTAGATAAGCTAGGCCGTGATTTCCGCGGTGATCCTAGTAGTGCGCTGCTCGAAGTATTGGATCCTGAACAGAATCGCGAATTCCGAGATCATTATCTGGATGTTCCCTTTGATCTTAGCCAAGTGATGTTTATCACCACGGCGAACGTAATCGATACCATTCCCGTCGCACTGCGCGACCGCATGGAGATCATCGAACTGAGCAGCTACACCGAAGCCGAAAAGATCAAGATCGCGCAAGGCTATCTGATCCCACGCCAGGTGAAAGAGAATGGATTGCGGGGCGAAGAAATTTCGTTCACCGAATCGGGCTTGCGCGAGATTATCCAGGGGTACACGCGGGAAGCCGGGGTACGTAATCTAGAGCGGCAGCTTGGGAAGATTTGCCGGAAAGTTGACGCAAAGGTAGCCGCTGGAAC
>CAZMRA010000224.1:0-8343 GCA_964568485.1 uncultured Caldilineaceae bacterium
TCGGTATTGAGGTGATGGAGAGCTTGACGCCTGCCCAACAGGTGGTCAAGATCGTCAACGAAGAACTGATCGAGCTGTTGGGTAAACCGGCCCCCCTGAATTACTCGGGGCCACCACCACAGTCGATCATGCTGGTAGGTTTGCAGGGCGCAGGGAAGACCACGATGGCGGTGAAGTTGGCCCTACGCCTGCGCAAAGAAGGACAGCGTCCGCTCTTGGTCGCTGCCGACATTTATCGCCCAGCAGCTATCACCCAATTAGAGGTACTGGCCCGTCAGGCAGATGTGCCGGTTCATAGCGAAGGCACCCAGGTCCCTGCTTCGACAATCGCCAAAAATGCTTTGCGTCTGGCCCGCGAAAAAGCCTATAATGTCGTGATCATCGACACCGCTGGCCGTTTGCAGATCGACGATCAGATGATGCAAGAGATCGAACAAGTGCGGATGGTGACCCGCCCCGCCGAAGTCTTGCTCATCGTCGATGCCATGACAGGCCAAGAAGCAGTCAACGTTGCCGAAGGGTTTAACAGCCGTGTGCCGCTCACTGGGTTGATTATGACCAAAGTGGACGGTGATGCCCGCGGCGGCGCAGCCTTGAGCATTCGCCAAGTCACTGGTGTGCCGATTAAATTCCTGGGTGCAGGCGAAAAACTGGCCGATCTGGAACCCTTCCAACCAGATCGCCTGGCGAGTCGCATCTTAGGCATGGGCGACATGCTTTCGCTGATCGAACGCGCACAGGAGCAGATCAGCGAAGAATCGGCTCGGGCCATGGAAAAGCGCCTGCAAGAAGGCGAGTTTGATTTTGAAGACTTTTTGGATCAATTGAAGCAAGTCAAGCGGCTCGGCCCCATTCAAGATCTACTCGGTATGATCCCGGGTGCCAACCGAATGATGAAGGATTTGGATCCGCGCGAGGCTGAGAAAAACCTCAAGCAGACAGAAGCGATCATCAATAGCATGACGCGCCAAGAGCGTCGTTATCCGGATCTACTCAATGCGAGCAGGCGGCGACGCATTGCCACTGGTAGTGGCACCACCGTACAGGAGGTCAACACCTTGGTCAAGCAATTCCGCGAAATGCAGAAAATGATGAAGCAGCTGGGTCTGATGGGTGGTAAAAAAGGGAAGAGGCAGCGCGGCGGTGGGCTGAACAATCTGATGAAGATGTTCGGCGGATAAAGCTAAGCCTTCTAGGCTTGATTTGCATCGGTTCAGAGACCAAAACAGGACGTTTTTCAGGATAAATTAGGTTTAGGATTCAAGGAGCAAAAAACAAAGTGGTTCGGATTCGCTTACGCCGTATGGGCGCCAAAAAGAAACCCTTCTATCGTATCGTCGTTGCAGATCAACAAGCGCCTCGCAATGGTGGCTTCATCGAAAACATCGGCACGTACGACCCGATGACCAACCCGGAAACGGTCAAGATTCAGACCGAACGGGCAGATTACTGGCTGAGCGTAGGTGCTCAACCCAGCGAAGCGGTAGCTCGCCTGCTGCGCAAAGAAAATCTGCTAGATGCCGCCGGGAAGCGCATTCCTGTGGCTGCAGGTGCGGGCGAAACAGCCAGCGCCTAAGTCAACACCCGAGTTTGAGGTTGCGAGTTGCAAGGTTGTCTGCAACTCGCTCTTTGCACTCGTCGCAAGTCCTGTTGAAATGGAACTATTGCATGGAAGAATTAATTGAGTTTCTTGCTACTTCCTTGGTTGAAGAGCCAGATAAAGTGCGAGTCTATCGCAAAGAGACGCGCCGCACAACCATCCTGAAGCTACAGGTTGGCCCAGGCGATACAGGCCGGGTGATCGGCAAAAGTGGTCGCGTCGCCAATGCCATGCGCTCGCTGTTGCGGGTACAAGCCCGCCACGAACCGCGCGACGTCATTCTGGAAATCGACTAGCTGAGGTTCCAGACCAAGTCGTACGTGTCAATGTAGCAACCGAGAAGTAGCCACATCATTGTGACGTGACTGGTCTATCTGCAAAATTTCCGCCTATCCGGCTCAAGTGCTGGTTTGTCTAGTTCCCAGCACCCAATAGCCTTTTCACAAGCCCACCTGTTATGCCTCCAAAGGATCACAAGCGAACGCAGACAAACCAAACCCAAAGCTATACGTATCGCAATCGTATGGTGGAAGTGCCCGATGGTTATCTGGCCGTTGGGTATATCCTTGGGGTTCATGGGTTGCGGGGCGAACTCAAGGTCGAGTTATTTACTGACTTTCCGGAACGTTTTGCACCGGGGGTACAACTTTTCATTGGCGAAGAGTTGTACGAAACCGAAGTCCTCAGTGCCCGCCCCCATCAAAAATATCTCCTCTTGCGTCTCGCAGGTTTTAACCAGCGTGAGGATGCCGAAACCTTGCGCGGCAGCTGGCTCTTCGTCGATGAAAACGAAGCCGTTGAACTCGAAGAAGGTTCATACTGGGTGCATGATATTATTGGATTGACGGTCCAAACTGAGGCCGGCGAGATCCTCGGTGAAATCCAGGATGTCCTGTTTACGGGCGCCAATGAGGTATACATCGTTCAGCCCGTGGGGACCATTAATGCTGGGCGAGAACTGCTCCTCCCCGCCATCGAAGAGGTGGTGCGCAAAGTGGATCTCGACGCACAAGTGATGACGGTACACCTACTCCCTGGTCTCCTGGATGAAACGCCATCTGAGCCAGAGGCTTGACAAAGTGATCGCGATCCAGTATGCTCCCTGCCAATTGAGATCGTCACTACCAACTAGCACCATAAGCGTGCGTCTTACCCATTAGATTGCTTGCCAATCAACCATAAGTAACTTTGAGCAGCTATTGCCCCTGTTACCAGCTCATGATTATAGGAAACACCTATCCTGCTTGTGAAATTTCCATTTGGCCGGCCGACTGAGCTAGGTAAAAATTTCAGGACAGTAATGAAGTATCTGTAAATTCCAATTGTACGGGTCGTTCTTGTGGAGCAAAAAGGATATTGGATCGCCTTTAATAAAGTTGCTGGCATTGGCCCTGCCCGCCTCGCCAATTTATTAGCTGTCTGTGGTTCGATTGAGGCTGCTTGGCGGGCATCGATCCAACAACTGCGAGCAGCCCACTTAGATCGCCGCACTTTGGAGAATTTGCTCCAAGCCCGCCGCGAGATCGACCCCGCACAAGAGTGGCAACGGGTTCAGCAAGCAGGTATCCAAGTATTGACTTGGGACGATGACGCTTACCCGACCTTGCTCCGCCATGTCGATGCCCCGCCCCCTGTTTTATACGTTCAAGGCGAGCTAACTCCTGCCGATGACTTGGCGATCGCAATTGTGGGCACTCGGCGTGCCAGTGCTTATGGTCGAGAAGTGACGCACCAACTCGCGACTGAACTGGCCCGTCACGGAGTCACCGTGGTGAGCGGACTCGCCCTCGGGGTTGATGCGGTTGCGCACCAAGCTGCATTAGAGGCCGGGGGACGCACTTTGGCCATCTTGGGAACAGGCGTTGATCAGATCTATCCGCTGCAAAATCGCCAGCTTGCGCAAGCCATCTGCCGCCAAGGGGCACTGATCAGCGAATATCCGCTCGGCACGCGCGCCGAAGCATCTAATTTTCCCCCGCGCAATCGTATTATCAGCGGGCTGAGTCAGGCCATTGCGGTGGTCGAAGCAGGCCAACGGAGCGGTGCGTTGATCACCGCCCAATTTGCCGCTGACCAGGGGCGCGATGTTTTTGCGGTTCCCGGAAATATTCTCAACCCCGGCAGTGCTGGTTGCAATGAGTTGATCCGCCAGGGTGCGACTCCCTTATTGGCCCCGAGCGATCTGCTCGAATATTTAAATATTACCTCGTGGAATGCTCAGCAGTCGGCCCGTCAACTTGTTCCGGCGGATCCATTAGAAGCGCAGTTGCTGCTGCATCTTTCGGGTGAGCCCTGTCACATTGATGACATTGTACGGGCATCTGCCCTCCCTGCGTCCCAAGTCAGCAGCTTGCTCGCCATGATGGAGCTGAAGGGATTGGTGCGTCAGCCAATAGCACTGAGTTATGTTAAAGCGTAACAACTATCCACAAATCGCGACTCCTAAAGCTGTTCTTGGGCGCAAAGTTTGCGGATAGATTCTACGTTATATCAAAATCTAACAACTATAAAACAAAGGAGTTTTAAGTATGTACGCAGTAATTTTAGCTGGCGGTGGTGGTACTCGGCTTTGGCCACGCAGCCGCAAAGCACAGCCCAAACAATTTGTCGATGTGACTGGCTGTGGACGGACCATGATCCAATCCACGGTCGACCGCTTAGCCGGTCTCGTCCCTCCAGAGCAGATTTATGTGGTCACGGGCAGCCAATTTGCGCCGATGACGCAGGAACAATTACCCGAATTAGCACCCGAACAGATCATCGTGGAGCCAAGTGGCCGCAATTCAGCCCCCGCAATCGGCTTGGCCTGTGCCCGCCTCCATCACCGTGATCCGGATGCAGTGGTGGCGATCCTGCCAGCAGATCACGTCATCCCTGGGACCAGCATCTTTCTGGATGCGTTACGTCAAGCGGAAAGTGCGGCCAAAGAGGGTTATTTGGTCACCTTAGGCGTGACACCCACCTTTCCCCATACGGGATATGGCTACATCAAAAGCAGCGAACAGATCAGTGTCAATGGCCACCATGCATCACCAACTTTTTTGGTTGAGCGCTTCCTAGAAAAGCCAAATCAGAGTACCGCGGAATACTTTCTGAATCAGGGTGGTTATTATTGGAATGCAGGGATCTTCATCTGCCGAGCTGACAGCATGTTGGCTGAGATCGAACGGCAAATGCCGGAAATGCATACCGCACTCCAGCAGATCAGTGCAGCACTGGGCACAACCGAGGCCGAGGCAGTCGTGCAGCAAGTTTGGCCATCCATGCCCAATCTGAGCATTGACTACGGCGTCATGGAACATGCGGAACGAGTTGCGATGGTGCCGCTGGATGCCGGCTGGAATGATGTGGGTAGTTGGGATGCCCTGACCAATATCTTGCCAGTCGATGCCCAAAATAATGTAATTGCGAAAGGGGAGACGTTGGCGATCGGTAGTGAGGGGAATATTATTTATAGTGACAAGACATTTGTTGCCCTCATCGACGTCAATGATCTCGTGGTGGTTGAAACTGACAATGCGCTATTAGTCGGCCACAAAACCCAGATGCAACGCGTGCGCGAAGTTGTGGATCAACTACGCGAGCAAGGGCGCACAGACTTGTTATAAGTTGGCGGCTACGCACTATGAGCAGTCAGGTTTTCCTCCAGCCTGACTGCTGGCGGATTGCACTGCTCCCCTAATGGTGCATCAAGAGACGCTACCCCCAACCTTGAAGGAACTTCATGAATCGTGCCCATCAGTGAGAGGCACGTTTACGCAGAGGCCACCGAGATGAGACAGCTAGAACTTCGCACCCTCAACCCTTCTGTTACGCTCGCCGCCGGACTGGTGGCCGGCTTAGTGATTGGCTTGCTGATTGGTTGGGTATTTTGGCCGGTTCAATGGCAAGGTGCCACCATCAATGAGCTATACCCAGATGCCAAGGCTGAATATCTGGCCACGGTGGCCGATGGGTATGTGATGTACAGTACACCAGAAGCAGCAGCAACAGCGCAACGGCGTGTTGCTAATTTCGGCCCCAATCTGGCAAGCGAAATCGAAGCGGCCATTGCCCATTACAGTGCGAGCAATGACCCTGACAAGGCTGTCCGCATCAGCAATCTGACCAGTCTGGCCGCGGCCCTGGGAGTTACATTACCCAATTTGGTGGGCTTCACCCCACCTGACGGCGCCGCCACACCGCCGCCGCAAGCAGAAGTCGAAGAGGGAGCGCAACCGGCCACCATAGCACCAAGCCTACCAGCCGACTCAGAGCCAGTTACCCCCGAAAGTGGCGGTATGGGCTGGGTTGGTTGGCTCTTTGGCATCTTGGCCGCGCTGGTGCTTGTCTTAGGCGGTATCTACCTGCTGTTAATGCTCAACCGCCAGGCCGCTGCTTCCACTAGTAGCGACGAGGAGCTAGATGAATTCATTGACCAGGAGATCGGCTCGATCCGCTCTGAGAATGAAGAAGATATCGCCATGCCACGCTATGTCGCTGGCAATTCGTCCGCTGCTGCGGTTGCAGCTCCCCTCAACCATGAACGGAGTGCGCAGCCTGCACCTCCCTTCCCTGAAGAGCCGGACGAATATCAATTCGATGACGATCCAGAGGATTATACAACCTTCGCTACAGGTGGAATCTCGCACCAAACTAGTCACTATACGCAATTCAGTTTGGACCCGGCTCGCCAGCCAGCCATGCCGCCCCGAGAAGAAGAAATTGAGGATGAGGAAGAGGAATGGGATGACGACGAAGAATCCTCTCCCGCCTTGCCAAGCAGTCGTCCAGCCAGCACTGCTCTACAGCCACCTTCGCCTTCACTCTCTGGCCCTACCAGCACCCAGGAAGCCAACACGGTAAATCGTTCGGCGGCGCGGGTCGCCACAATTACCCGTGGCTCATCGCGTTACAAACTGCTCGAAATTTATACAGCTCATTACCAAGCGGGTATTCACGATTACGATGAATCTCACCCGATCACAGATTCCCTTACAGGCCGGTATATCGGTGAGTGCGGCATGGGGGTGAGTACAAAAAATGGTCTATTGCAAAATCATCCCGACCAAGTGGTAGCGCTCGAAGTTTGGCTCTTTGATAAAACCGATGACAAAAATATCGGCAGCCAGACGCGCGTCCTCCTCAGCGAATATGCCATTGACCACAATTTAGATCAAGCCTTCTTGCGCGAGCGACAAGATGATCCTCGGCCCTTTACGGCTCAACCAAATGTGCGCTTTCAGCTCGAAGGCCAGAATCTGATGCTCGATTGCACCATTGTTGAGGCAACCTATACCCCCAGTGGCCCAACCAAAGGGACTTTCCAGAGCGTGCAGATCGAAATGCACATCCACAAGAAGATCTAGTAAGTGGGTGCGAGGGGGTGAGACGGCCAACAATGGGGATGTTGGCGCGTCTACACACGTTCTTCGGGATCGAAGAGCCGCTTATGTTCCTGAATTGCGTAGCGGTCGGTCATCCCCGCAATGTAATCGCAGACAACGCGGTGCAGCCCCGCTTCTTCGCCTGGCGACGTAGGTTGATCCACACGACGTTGCACTTCGGTCGGCAGTTGATAAGGATCCTCGGTGTAAGCCGTAAAGAGTTGGGTGAGCAAGCGCCGGGCTTTGGCCGCCATCCGCATTACCCGGTAATGGCGGTAAAAATTCTGCAGCAGGTAAGCTTTGAGCTCGCGATTAAACGCGTACATCGACTCTGAATAAGTAGCAACATTCTCAGGTAGCGCCCGCAAATCCGCCAAGTTTTTCACCCCCATAGCTTGGACCCGCTCCTCGGTGGTGCGGATCACATCACTCACTTCCATTCCTACTAAGCGCCGGATAAAGCGGTAGCGCAGCATCGTATCGTTAAGGTCGGCGGTTGGTGACTCACCTAGACTGGCCAAAACTTGTTGGGCCACGCCTAATGCGCACACCTCGGCAGGCACCAGAATCCCACTGCGCAAGCCATCATCCAAATCACTCGTGTTGTAAGCGATCTCATCTGCCAAGTTACTCAACTGGCATTCGAGCGTGCCCCGCTCACCCGGTTCGTAGTTGGCTGCGTCAACCACGTCATAATCGGTATCATGCTTGACTACCCCTTCGCGCACCTCGTAGGTCAAATTTAAGCCAGGATGCTCGGTGTAGCGTTGCTCCAACTGGGTAAGGATGCGGTAGGTCTGCTTTTGATGATTGAAGCCCCCATGGTCGCGCATCAATTCATCCAGTGTCCACTCACCAATATGGCCAAAAGGCGGGTGCCCTAGGTCGTGGCCAAGGCAGATTGCTTCGGTCAGATCCTCATTGCAACGAAGCGCCCGCGCGAGTGTACGCCCAATCTGAGCGACTTCGACGCTATGGGTCAGACGATTGCGGTAATGATCGCCTTCAGAATAGACAAACACTTGCGTTTTGTATTCAAGCCGCCTGAAGGCCGTGGTATGGATGATCCGATCCCGGTCGCGCTGGTAAGCGGTACGATAGTCGTGCTCAGCTTCTGGATAGAGACGTCCTCGGCTTTGACTGCTGCGCATCGCATACGGGGCAAGCAATTGTTCTTCATAGGCTTCAAAATCAATTCGTCGTTGCATCGCAGTTCTCCTCCCTGAGATATCCCGTAGCGTTATGTATTTGCTTTACGCAGGTTGTGGCCCCAGCGCTCCCCCCCATCGACGGTAATGACATCGCCGGTGACATAATCGGCCTCGAGCAGATATTTTACTGCGCGTGCAACATCATCTGGCGCTCCCCAGCGGCCTA
>CAZMRA010000225.1:0-8301 GCA_964568485.1 uncultured Caldilineaceae bacterium
GAGCCTCAACGGCGAACCCTTAGACGAAGCTCCCTGTGACGTCGGTAGCGGGAACGCGCTGGACATCAACAGCAACTTGACCGTTGACTTTGGCTTCATCCCGGTGCTGCCGGTCAGCGTGGGCGACTACGTCTGGTTCGACGATAATGGCAATGGCCTGCAAGATGGGACTGAAACAGGCGTTCCGGGCGTCACGGTGCGCATCTTCACCTCCACGGGGCAACCGGCGACGGACATTAACGGTCAACCCGTGCCCCCACAAGTGACCAGCACCACAGGCAGCTATCTCTTCACTGATCTGCCACCAGGCAGCTACTATGTCATCTTTGATCTAACTACCTTGCCCACTGGCTATGTGGTAACTCCCCCCAACGCCGGCAGTGACGATGAGCTCGATTCGGACGCCAGCCCCAGCACCGGTCAGACCTCGTCGACAGCCTTCTTGCCCGGGGGCAGTACCGATCTCAGCTTGGACATGGGCATCGTGCAACTGACCGACACTGTCCGGGTAGGTGATTACGTCTGGTACGACAACAACTTCAACGGATCGCAAGATCCGGGCGAACCTGGTGTGCCCAACATCGGTGTGACCCTCTTCGATGCAGCTACGGATCAACCAGTGACGACGAGCCAGACCGACAGCAGCGGCTTCTATCTCTTCGATAATCTGCCGCCTGGTCAATATTACGTTGTCTTCAACCTGGATGATCTACCAGCGAATTACCGGGTCACGACCCAAAACGCCGGTGGTGTAACGGATACAGATGATAGTGACGCAGACCCAGTCACCGGGCGTAGCGATAATAGCCGGTCCCTGGCCGCGGGCGAAGAAGATCTCACACTTGATATGGGTATCTTCCCGCTGCTGTCACTTGGCAATCTGGTCTGGGAAGACCGCAACAACAACGGGTTGGTTGATCCTGGTGAACAGGGTCTGCCCGATATTCCGGTGCGGCTCTACGATCTCAACAACACCTTGTTGATGACTACCACGACCGATGCCAATGGCAACTATCGCTTCAATGGCTTGCTCCCTGGCGATTATATCGTGGAGATCACGGTGCCACCAGGCTACTCCAGCAGCACTGGCGGTGAGCCTGGGGACGAGATCGCTCCGTATGAACCGGCGCCTGATCCAGACAATGACATCGATAACGATGATAACGGCACAGCGACCGGGAATCCGCGTATCATCCGGAGCTCGGCAGTCACACTGAGTGTCGGCGACGAGCCTACCAGCGCCACCAATGCAGACCCGAACTACAATCCGACGGTTGACTTTGGTGTTTGCGTCAATTGTGGCAGCTCTGGTGTCTTGCTCTCGGCGCTTGGCAACTTTGTCTGGCGCGACGAATCGTGCGATGGCGTGCAAGAACTGAATGCGATCGGCGTTCCGGGGGTCACTGTCCGCCTCTTCAATGAGAATGGCGATCTGATTGACACTGTGCAAACTAATGCCAATGGTCTCTATCGCTTCGATGGCTTGCCCAATGGCACCTATTACATCGAATTCGAGCGGCCACTGCCACCACCCGTCTACACCTTTGCCCCTGTCAACCAAGGCGGCAACAGTGAGACCGACAGTGATGCTGTGCCGGTCAATGGCAACAACACCTTGGCTCGCACATCATCCATTCAGCTCGTCGATGATCAAACCGATCTCTCGTGGGATGCTGGTCTCTGTGTGCCGACCAATGAGACGCCAAGGGAGGAGCCAATCGTTACGCAGTCTTCGATCTTCCTGCCCATGGTGATTCGCTAGCCTAGAATCAAGTGGGGAGCGCACTGCAAATAGTGGCTCCCCACTGCCCCCTGAAGAAAAAGGCCATCTACCAGAGTACGGGTAGATGGCCTTTTGTTTGTTGTCAGAACAGAAAATTGTTGGTGCTCAGCCGATGCTTACCGGCTTGCCCCCCTGCGCAGCCGAAGCTTGGATCGCATCCCACAGGCGCGCCATGCGCAAGCCAACTTCTGGCGGACAGGGATTGGCCAGCTCGCCCCGTCGTACACGCAGGAATTGTTCCCATTGGCCCAGCGACGCCGGAACCCGGACAGGCATCAATTCCGCTTGGCCGTCGCGCTGCAATTGCAGCCGCTCGCCCCAAACACCCGTGCGCACGATGGCCCCCGTGCAGAAGACACGTACATCCGAATGGCAAGATTTGATCGCCTCGCCACAGCCATTCATCGTGACAAAGGCGCCGGAGCGGGTCCGCGCCATCACTGCGCCGAGAATATCGACCGGTGTGCCGCGGTTATCCAACCAAGCCGCCACTTCCACAAAATCCTCCCCGACCAGATCGGTGACGGTATTGAGCATGTGCGCGCCGGTATCGAAGAGGAAACCACCACCCGCGATGACCGGGTCTTGTCGCCAGCTACCCGTCGTTCCGCGCTTCCAATTCTGCCAGACCGTGGCGCTTACATTCAGAATCGGGCCGATCTCGCCGCTGCGCAACAACTTCACCGCAGTGCGGATCTGCGGTGACAAGCTGCCGTTAAACGAGACCACTAGCAGGCGGCCAGTGCGGTCGCGGGTTTCGATCAGACTTTCGGCCTCCGCAGCATTCATCACCATGGGCTTTTCCAACAGTACATCCAGCCCAGCTTCTAGACAGGCTTTGGCCTGATCATGATGCAAGGCGTGCGGCGTGATGATGAAGGCAGCGTCTAGATCCTTACCATATTTGGCCAGCGCCTTTTCCAGATCCGGTTCATTCGGCGGGGGCTGAACACCAAGTTCCTCCAACTTGCTGCAAAACAGTTCGTAGGCTTGTCCCGAAGGCTCGCAGACCAGCGCGAGTTGAGTGGTGTCTGTCTGCTGGGCGATGCGTGTTGCGTGGTGGCGCGCCATACCGCCAGTGCCTACCATCATCAGGCGAGTCACACCATTGTTTCCTGCATTACTCATCGTTGTCTCTCATTTCGTTGGTTCTACAGAATGTGAAGTTCAAGGCACATGATATTGGGTGGGTGTAATTTGCATGGTGCCACCGTTCTGGCGATCCTGCAAATCGGCTTTTGCTATCTAATGCATTCTTCACTAGACTACAGGCTCAATTCGATTCTGGGTATAAAATTTCGCATTTGTAGAAAGTATTGGGGGATCCGCATGGCCTCTGTTTCGTATCAGTTGATCCTCGCTTCGGCTAGCCCGCGGCGGCAGCAATTCCTGCGCGATCTCGGTCTAGCCTTTCGTGTACAAGCTGCCGACATCGATGAGACGCCGCAAGTCGGGGAGGATCCTGTTGCGCTGGCCCACCGCTTGGCTGAACAGAAGGCGCAAGCGGTGGCGAATCAAGTGAGCGCTGACGAGCAGCCCTATTTGATCATCGCAGCGGATACCGTCGTTGCCCTCGGCCAGACCTTGCTCGGCAAGCCCGGCGACGCCGCCGAAGCCACAGCCATGTTACGGACGCTTGGGGGGCGCAACCATGAAGTTCACAGCGGAATCAGCGTCATCGCCACGGATACCGGTACCCAATGGACACGCGTCAACAGCACCACGGTCCAGATGCGTCCCTACACCGATCAGGAGATTGCGGTCTATGTTGCCACCGGCGATCCATTTGATAAAGCGGGAGCGTACGCCATTCAACATCCCGAATTTGCGCCCGTTGCGCAATTGCAAGGCTGCGTTGCCGGGGTAATTGGCCTCCCATTGGCGGATCTGCGTGATCTGCTTGCCAACTTTGGTGTCAGCTTGCCAAACTCGGTCGTAAACGCTTGTCAAGTGCATACAGCATTTCCTTGCTGCCAAAGGATGGTGAATGATTGACGGGAACATTGGCTTAGCGCTGCGAAAGTCGTAGATTTATGGTATAATCCCCATCAATCAGTGACCACGGTTTGTTAATGAGCACGCAAAGAAACTTTCAGGGAGAAGCTGTTTGGCCAATCGCCAGAAAAATCTACCTTACGAATTCTTGCCATACGAGCAGAAGCGGGGGCGTAAACCCAAGCCCAAGAAAGAATCGGCCAACCTGATTCCAGGTGTGGTCATTCGCGCATTGGGTCATCATTACGATGTCCAAACCACCTCAGCCGATGATCATCGAGTTCGGCTATGCGAAGTACGCGGGCGCCTCCTCCTTGAACGCAGCAAAGACACCCTAGTCGCGGTTGGGGATCGAGTTTGGATCGTGCCCGATGGTGAGCGGGGCGGCAAGATCGAAAAGATCGAAGAGCGCAAGAGTGTCCTCAGTCGCCAGCAACCTGGTATCGACAGCCCTGCCGAAGATGTGATCTTGGCCAATCCAGATCAGGCATTGGTGGTCTTTGCGGCAGCACAACCCGACCCGCATCTACGCATGTTGGACCGATTTTTGGTTGTGGCCGAGCACAATGAGCTGCCGACTACCATCGTCGTCAACAAAGTAGATCTGACTGGCCAAGCGGCTGCGGAAACGTTCTTTCAACGCTATAGCGATATCGGCTATCAGGTAATTTATGCCAGCGTTGAAACTGGCCAAGGGATCGAAGCGCTCAAAGAGCTTCTCTATGATCACTTGACCGTGGTGACTGGTCCGAGTGGTGTTGGTAAAAGCAGTTTGATCAATTCAATTCACCCAGAGCTCAATTTAGAAACCGGCGATCTGCGCAATTTCGAGAACAAAGGCAAACATACCACGCGCACTGCCCACTTGATCGCCCTGCCCTTTGGCGAAGAGACCTTTATCGCCGACACGCCGGGGATCCGCGAGCTGGGGTTGTATGAGATCGATCCAGCCGATTTGGACTTCTACTTTATTGAGATGAAAGAATTCTTGCACGATTGCCGCTATCCCAATTGTACGCACGATCACGAACCGGCATGCGCGGTGCGGGCGGCGGTAGAAGCTGGGAAAATTCACCCGGAACGGTACGACAGTTATTTACGCCTGCTGCGAGGCGAAGAATAGAGTCTGCATGAGTAGCCATTTACTTGCCAATCTCAATCGTCCGCAAAGCCAGGCGGTGACTACGGTCAACGGGCCAGTGTTGGTGTTAGCTGGGCCTGGCTCGGGCAAGACCCGTGTGCTGACGCGGCGCATCGCGTATTTGATCGATGAAGCCGGGATCGCCCCTTGGAATATCTTGGCGGTGACCTTTACCAACAAAGCCGCCCACGAAATGCGCGAGCGCGTCGAAAAGATCTTGGCCGATAAGTTTGGGGCACCCCCACCAAGCAGCGGAGAGCAAACGCGCTCCCGGCTTGGCGGATTGACCATCGGCACCTTTCACAGCATCGGCGCACGCATCTTGCGGGTGGAGACCGAGGCGCTCGGCTATGACCGCAACTGGGTGATCTACGACAGCGACGATCAGCGCTCGCTGGTGCGCAATGTCATGCGCGAAATGAACATCGACGAAAAGCGTAATAGCCCCTCGGCGATTCATGCCCGCATCAGCCAGCAGAAAAACGAGTTAATTCGCCCCGAATACTACCAAGCATCCACCTATTTTGAAGAGGTTGCTGGCCGCGTCTATGGGCGTTACCAAGAAGCGCTGCGAGCCAACAACGCCATGGATTTTGACGATCTGTTGATGAAAAGCGTCTTACTCTTGCGCGAACACGAAGACATTCGCCGCAAATATCAACAGAAATGGCACTATCTGCTTGTCGACGAATTTCAAGACACCAACACCGCCCAGTACGAGTTTTTGCGACTGCTGGCCAGTGGGTTGGATGGCAAGCGCAATCTCTTTGTGGTGGGCGACGAAGATCAATCGATCTATAAATTCCGCGGGGCGTCCTACCATAATGTTAAAAATTTCCAACAAGACTACCCCGACGCTCAGGTGATCTTGTTGGAACAAAATTATCGCAGCTCGCAAACCATTCTCGACGTTGCCAACGCTGTGATCAGCAACAACCGCAACCGCACCCCCAAGCGGCTGCATACCGAGAATGGCAAAGGCATGGCTGTCTCGGTCTATGAAGCTTATAACGAGATCGAAGAAGCCAGCTATGTGTGCGATGAGATCGAGCGGCTCATACAGAGTGGCAAGTTTGCGCTGGGCGACATTGCGGTGATGTATCGAACGAATGCGCAGAGCCGTGCTTTGGAAGAGGCCTTTGTCTTGCGCCAGATCAAGCACAAGCTGATCGGCGCCACGCGCTTTTATGAGCGCAAAGAGATCAAAGACGCGCTGGCCTATTTGCGGGTGCTCCACAACCCGGCCGACACGATTGCGCTGGACCGGATCATCAACGAGCCGGCACGCGGCATCGGCCCCAAAACCTATGCGGCGCTCAAAGAATGGGCAGCGCAAGTTGGGGTGAATGAATATCGGGCGCTGTTGATTCTGGTGCACGGTGCTGACGCGGTGGCAGCACAATTGGGGCGACCGCTGCCGGCTGCCGCGCAAAAGGCGCCCGCGCTGGGGCCCCGCGCCACCAATGCCCTCACCGAATTTGCCCGTCTGCTCGAAACTTGGGTGCGGACACGCGAACTCAACCGCTATAACAGCGTGGCGGATCTCTTCGATCTGGTCATGCAAGATTCGGGCTATGCGGCTTCGTTGCGCAATGGCACAGACGAAGGTGAGGATCGCTTCGCCAACTTACAAGAATTGCGGGGCGTCGCCGCTCAATACACGCAAGGCATGGGCGAAGCTGGTCAAACCCCGCTATCCCTTTTCCTTGAAGAGGTGAGTTTGGTCAGCGATGCGGATCAGCTGGATGAAGGTAGCGGTGCGGTGACTTTATTGACCTTGCACACCGCCAAAGGATTGGAATATCCAGTGGTCTTTTTGGTCGGGCTTGAAGAGGGGATTTTGCCGCACAGTCGCAGCTTGGAGAGTGGCGACCCGGAAGATATTGCCGAGGAGCGTCGTTTGGCCTATGTGGGCATTACCCGTGCCAAACAACGGCTCTACATGCTGCATGCCTTTCGGCGCAGTTTGTGGGGTGGTAGCGAAGTGCAGACCGCCAGTCGCTTTTTGGACGAGATCCCGCCAGAATTGCTCAGTGGCATGGTCAACCGGCGCAGTCGCCGCGAAGCAGCCTTTCAGCGAGCTACCAGTTGGGATAGCACCGACGACAGCCAATCCTTGCGCAACGACCGGGGCCGTTCAAGCCAAACTCGCAACCCGTATACGTGGAACAATACCCCCGGTGCTAGCCGTCCCAGTGAGAACAAACAAGTATACTGGACACCGGGTGGCCGTGAAGAAACAAAACGCATTACCCGCCCCAGTGAAGCAGCAAAGAATTCAGCTAGCAAGGGTCCGACCCGTGCGGCAAAATTTAAGCGACGGGATAGCGTGCAACATCCCAAGTTTGGCATTGGCACGGTGATCGAAAGCAACCCAACACGCAATGATGAAGAGGTCACGGTTGCCTTCCCCGGCGTGGGAATCAAAAAATTATTGCTGTCGCTGGTCGAACTAAAAAAGGTTTCATAAAGCGGAAAATCACACGCATGAGTTCTCAACGGCAAAGTCGCGCTGCTCGAAAGGCAAAATCTGTCGCGCTAGCGCATTCAGTAAATGACCCGGCAGCGCCGCAGCAGCCAGCGAGCCTCCCAGCCGTCACGCCAATACAGACTATTCCTGCCCTTGCGGACG
Organism: uncultured Caldilineaceae bacterium; assembly: GCA_964568485.1. Lineage (GTDB taxonomy): Bacteria > Chloroflexota > Anaerolineae > Caldilineales > Caldilineaceae > CFX5. The sequence continues at coordinate 7,552 of CAZMRA010000225.1, forward strand.
ATCATTCACCTCCCTGGAGTGTCACTACCAAAGCAATCGTGACGATTGCGGCCTTGGTGTTAGCCGTAGCCATCATGTGGCGCTTCCAGGATTTGATCCGCCCCATCGTTATCGCAGCGATTATTGCCTATCTGCTCAACCCCTTGATCGTCTGGCTAATGCGCCGATCCTCGCTCAGCCGCGGCGTTGCGGTGGTGGTGGTCTATCTCACTGGGCTGATTTTGGTGATTGTTGGGGTTGGTGTTCTGGGGATCGTTGCGTACGATCAGCTGGTAGGGCTGGCGCGTTCACTGCCCAACTCGATCAGCGAAGTTGTTAACCTGGCCGAACAGGTACAAGTCCGCCTTGAGATGTTGTTGGCCCAATGGTCAACCCAATTTAGTTATGATCTGCGCGGCTTGCAACAAGATATCGATCTGCGGGCCCTGGTTGAACAGGCTATCTCGCTTGTCCGCGCCACCCTCAGCCGGAGTGGTTGGCTGGCAGCCACCATTGCCCAAACCACCATCAACACCATCTCCACGGGTTTGTTGATCTTCTTCATCTCACTCTACATTGCCAAAGATAGCCCGCAATTGCAGAAAGGGATTGGCGATCTGGCCCACCAGCCCGGCTACCGCCATGATGCCGAGCGGTTGGTGCGCGAATTTTTGCGCATCTGGGACGCCTATCTGCGTGGCCAAGTGATCTTGGGGTTGGTGATTGGGGTGGTCGTCAGCTTGTCGCTGTCCGCTCTGGGGGTCAACAACG
>CAZMRA010000226.1:0-8277 GCA_964568485.1 uncultured Caldilineaceae bacterium
GTTGGTGATGCACTGGCCACCGAAGAGTTTGGCTTTATCTTCACACCTGGCAGCGAGTGGGTTTCCCCCTTCAATGCTGCAATCAATTCGCTCCAGCAAGATGGTTACTTCGACTATCTCAATTTCAAGTGGTTCTATCTTTACGACGCCACGCAATAGTAAGGGAATGCCACAGCTGATGCGGGACTGAGCGAGTTTCGCCCATCACACCGCCACCTGCTCGACAAAATCCACAATTGGCTAGGCACATGGTATAGTAACGCTGGTATCCTTTGCAGGGTACCAGCGTTTTTTGTCGGATTCGGAGCATTGTATGACTGTTCATTCAATTGAAATGCGTGGCCGGTCGACGCGTAGTCGGCTATGGGCACGTACCCCCTATTGGCTGATCGCGGCCATTGTCTTAGCGATCTTTTTCTTGTGGCATGTATTTCAAGATGTCGATTATACAACCATCTTCCGCGCTGTTGTCACTGGAGTGGGCAATACCTTATGGGTTACTTTTGTGGCATTTGTCGGCGCGCTTCTCGTGGGTTTACTCCTTGGGCTGATCCGGGTTTCGCGCAACCGGGTATTGTGGGAAGTATCTACCTTTTATGTCGAAATTGTGCGCGGTGTACCGATGTTGGTCTTGCTCTACTACATTGCTTTTGTCGGTGCGCCTGGCTTGGTGGATGCGATCAACTGGCTCGGTGGCGGCTTGCAGTCACTTGGGCTGGGCGTATTAGGTACGCCGCTGGCCGAGTTTAGTATCCGCCGTTTGGACTTTGCCGCGCGGGCCGTGTTAGCCTTGATCATTGGGTATAGCGCCTTTATCAGCGAGATCTTCCGAGCGGGTATCGAGAGCATTGACCAGGGGCAGAGAGAAGCCGCACTCAGTTTGGGGATGTCGCGCTGGCAAACCATGCGCTACGTCATCCTGCCCCAGGCAATTCGCCGCGTGTTGCCTCCGTTGGGCAACGACTTCATTGCCATGCTGAAAGATTCTGCCCTGGTTTCAGCGTTGGGTGTGCAAGATATTACCCGCTTGGGCAACAGTTATGCGGCCAGCACCTTCCGCTACTTTGAAACCTATAATGTCGTCGCGTTTTTGTATTTGGTCATGACGGTAGCATTAGCGCTGCTGGTGCGTTATTTCGAACGACGCATTCCCAATCGCTAATGAAGAAATGACTGTTTTTAGCGTGTAATATGAGCTAGCTTACTTGACAAAAGCCCCATTAGGCGTTACGATCTATATTTGTAGGTTGGGAGTAGCCACCATTTTCGGGGCATTAGTCGTCAAGACAGAGGATTCCTCTCGGCTAATGCGCGTGACCTAACACGTTTGGCGAGACAACCACGCCCAATTTGGGGGCCGTGGAGTCTCGCTTTTTTGTTGCCTCCCGGTCATCATAAACGTCTGCTGAACGATGATTCGTTCGGCTCATTGAGAATGATGTGGCAAAGGAGACAAATTGTGTTAGAGGGAGAGCTAATCCCATTTATTGGTTTCAATATCTTTGTTTTGCTCATGTTGGCGCTCGACTTGGGCGTTTTTCACCGCAAATCCCATCGGGTGTCGGTCAAAGAAGCGCTAATTTGGAGCATCGTCTGGATTGTACTGTCACTAATTTTTGCTGTAGGCATCTACTTCTTCTGGCATGATGTCGTGCCTGAATCGAGCTACAGCAATAGTGAAGCGGCTCTTGCCTACCTGACCGGCTATTTGATCGAAAAGTCCCTGAGCGTTGATAACATCTTCGTCTTTGTGCTGGTCTTTAGTTATTTTGCTGTGCCGCCGCTCTATCAGCATCGCCTCCTCTTCTGGGGTGTGTTGGGCGCACTGGTCATGCGTGGTATTCTGATCTTTGTTGGGGCCGCGCTGATCAACCAATTCCACTGGATCATCTACGTCTTCGGCGCCTTCTTGATCTTCACCGGTTTCCGCATGGCGTTCCAGAAAGACGAATCGGTGGATCCCTCGAAGAATCCAATGGTCAAACTGTTCCGCCGCTTCTTCCCGGTGACCGAAAGTTATGCAGGCGATAAGTTCTTTGTCCGCCATGCCGGCAAGTTGATGGCCACACCGCTATTCTTGGTGTTACTGATTGTTGAGAGTACCGACTTGGTATTTGCGGTGGATTCGATCCCAGCGATTTTTGCGGTGACGACTGATCCCTTCTTGGTCTACACCTCGAATATTTTTGCCATTCTTGGCTTGCGTTCACTCTACTTTGTGTTGGCCGGTGTGATCGATAAGTTCCATTTCTTGAAACTGGGCTTGTCGTTTATCCTTGCCTTCGTCGGCGTCAAGATGGTGATCGTTGATATCTATCACATCCCGATCGCAGTTTCGCTGGGGGTAATTGCTACGGTGTTGGTAATTTCGGTGGTCGCCTCGCTCTTGTGGCCGGCCGAATCCACACACGAGTTGCCTAGTCACTCGGCAGCGGCTGAGGACTAAGCAACTGCTTGCTAACCGTTGATGTAACTCAGCAAGCGACTCAACAGTAAAGAAGCGGGGCGTCTTGTAAACGCCCCGTTTTTATTTTTATTGGCCCGCTAAATTGGCATAATAGATGGTACAAGCAGGGGCATTCGCTGCGACACATTCTGCGTTGAGTGGCCTCGCCACGCTGCTCTCCCCCCAGATCAGATCGACCCCGTGCGCTACTCCAAACCGGTGCCACCGGAAGGTTGGATAGAAAGCCGCAGTTCCCTGACTGATGACCGGGGTCTTGATCGTCTGCCACCGGCCATGTAGCGGCTTCTTCATTACTCGAATTTCCCCAGCAGCCGGCAACGTTGCGGGCCGATTGGCAACGTAGCTCCGTTCACTCCACGCCACCCACAATCGGTCATCCTTATCGACTGTAATACTCGGAAAGCTCTGTTCGACCGTGAGGTTGGGCAAAATCGGCCGCGCCGGAGCCCAGAAGTCGTCTCCCGCATAGGTGGCATAATAGATTTGGGTCGGTGACGTGGTGACAGTATGGCTGGCTGGTTGCTGCCAGACGAGATGCAAGTGCCCCCGGCTGTCGATGGCTACCGAGAGATGGCGTTGATCCTGCGGCATATCGTTGATCCCATCGCCGTCGCTGTCGGTGACATAGCGCCACGGCGCCCAGTGATCGCCAGGTTGCGCATCGGCGTCTACACTTTGTGTCCAGACCAAATGCGCCACCTTGTCCGCGCCAGTGGCGTAGGCCAGCACATAGAGCTGACGACCATCGGCGCTGGCAACGATCGCTGGACGGCTATAGTAGACACCCGGTTCGCCCGGAATATTTTGCCACTCACTCCAGGTTTTGCCCCCATCCAACGAGCGGAGCCATTTGATCTGCGCGGCATCCAGGTGGTCATGATCTCGCCCTTCCCAAGCAATGTACAATGTCTGGTTGCCTGCTGCGAAGATGACCGGGTGCTCTTGCCACATAGTTCGAGAGACATTCGGCGTGCGGGCCAACAATTCATAGCCGGCGATACTACCCGCCGGTGATTGCACAGGCGCCCAGTTCAATGGGGTGCTTGTTTGGGCTGGCGCCCGCGTGTAACGAATCTGCCGTTCGTTGGGGCTTTGGCTGGTGCTATCGGGCCCATACCACACCACATGCAGCACATCATTTTCATCGATGGTGAGCGAGGGCACGCGTTGGGTTTCGCGCACAAGTATACTTTCGATCGACGTCTCCGTGTTGCGAAACTGACGCCCACCTGATGGCAAAGCAGCAACAAATGTATGAAATTTGCCATCACTATTTTTTTTACGATACGCCACATAGAGATTATTGCGGCTATCGCGCACAATTTTGCGGCTGTCGGGGTAGCCAGTGACTTGAGCGTCGGTCACCACATCCACAGCGATACGAACCAAAGATGCGCCTTGATTGGTCGGCAGCAAGGGCGAATTGGGCTGCGGTACCTCTGGAGATTGCGTAGACATGAGGTGATCACTCCGGGTCAACGACGCGCTAAATGCAGCGGCTTCGGTTAGCACACCGGACGGCAATGGCTTGTCAACGGTGGCATAGACCGTGGCTGGAACGCCCGAAAAATTGAACAACCAAGCGAGGCATAGGCCGAGTATACAAATTATTTGCAACGAATAGAAACCCTTATAATTCATACCCTTGACTTTATGAAGCTTGACCACGACTCACGCAGTGGCTGAACTGATGACTGCAGCGAGGTACCCTCAGCAAGTAGTCATTTAGAGTAGGCTTGCGTAAGTGTCATCGAGGAAGCAGCCCAAGCACCAACAGGAAGGAAGATTTTCTCTGGCTCGGTCGCATGGGCCGCACAGTGAACTATGAGTTATGAGGCAAAATGCGCGTTTATTCTTTACCCCTGTTTACCACCCGCTGGTTATTGATCCCGACTTTGCTTACCCTGTTATTGAGTAGCCCGTTAACGCTCTGGAGTGCTCCGCTTGTTCCCGAACAAACGCCGGTGCATTATGGCGTCTCCGTACCGATTGGCCCCGCCCAAGAGCCCTGCGAAGATGAACAGAGCACACCCAATGCCGTCGTCCTAAGCAACCAAGACGACTGGGAAGAGGCGATTGAAGACGCCGCGCCAGGTACGACACTGCTGCTGCGCGGCGGGGACTATCGCGCCAGCGATTCGATCAAAATTGCCGCGGGTGCTCCGGGGCAGCCCATCACCCTCAAACCCTACCGATGTGAAGTGGTCTCCTTGTTTGCTAGTCTGCGCCCACGCTCACACAACATCATTGCCGGGCTACACTTGGAGACCAAAGGCATTGCGAAAGGGGACTGGGTCATCCGTGTGGATGGTAAAAATCTTGGCCACATCGAAGATGTCACCATTCGCTATAACACCATCCTCGGTGGTGTGATCGACGCCATCCGCATTCTGGATGATACGCGGCGCATCACCATCTATGGCAACACCATCGACGGCGGCAGCAATGGTCACAACATCTTTGTCACCGCCGAGAACCAGGTACTCCTCCCCGACGAAATCGAGATCAGCCAAAATCGGCTGAGCAAACGCTATTATGATTCGCCCGCCGAAGACATGTTTCAGGTGCGCGATGTCGCCAAAGTTTCGTTCACCCACAACACCTGCACCGATGGCTTGAACATGGAAGAATGCGTCGACATCAAAACCACGACCGAGCCAATCGTGATCCAATACAATCTCTTTGTCGGGGATCGGCTGCAGCAAATTGGCCAAGGAGAAGATGGGGCGAGCGGCTGTTTGGTGATCCACGAAAGTGACGGCGTTGCCGACAATCATCTCATTGAGTACAACTACTTTCGCAATTGTCGCGGCAGTTCATTGCGCCTGGCCACGGGCCAACTTGGGCATACCAGCCGGGCGACCATCCGCTGGAACTTGATCACCCACCCCACTCAGGAAGATAAGATCTCCATCTGGCAAGCCCAAGATGTCGAGTTTAATCACAACACAGTGATCAACGGGCAGCTCAGGCTGGGCGATTCCGGAAAGATGAGGCAGCCCATCAATACCGTCATCAAGAACAATATCTTCTACCGCACGCAGATCGAAGATCGGACTGCGCCCCCGACCTCAACTTACTCCTGTAGCCATAACTTACTCTTCGAGACGACGGGCAGCGGTTTTGTGAACTCGCCCTGTAGCGGCACTGTAGTTGCCGACCCCCTCTTTGTCATGCCGAGTGCGGAGAATTATCAGCTGCGGCCCGAGACGCCAGCCAACAGTCGCGGGGAGGATGGGTTACCGTTGGGCGCTTTCGGCATTGGTACGCCCCCCTCGCTAACCTATTTACCGCTGGTCGTGAATGCACGCTGAGCACTAGCCTAACAGAGCATCAGGGACGAAGCAGACTTCTATACAAAGCCTGATTTCGTCCCTGATCGTACTTCATTCAGTCATGCGAGCCCTAGATCGTCAGCCGGGCAGAAAGTGATGCTAGCGGCTGATCAACGGTAGATAAGTTAGCTGGCAAGGACTATCTACCGGAGCCGGCACTGGCGCACTGAAGATCGTGGAGTTGTTTTGCGGATCGGTCGCCACTGCGGTGACTTGCGAGCTCATCCAGCCCCCAGAGATGTTGAGTTCGAAGGCGCCCTCGGCATCAGCCACAGTTTCGCCCAGGAAGAATCTGCCCTGACCATCCGTGCTGGTGAAGATTTCGACCTTCCAGCCGGGGCGTATGGTCCCCGAAACCGTACATTCCTCCGCCCCTGTCACCACTGGGCGCACAATATTCGGGTTGACATCGCCGGTAAAGTGGATACCGGAAGCCTTGTTGGCATAGATGGCATTCTGGCTCCAACGGTTGCTGAAGGCAGCTGCCCCGCTCATGCGGATGCCAGAGCCGGTATTGTTAAAGATTTCGTTCTGTGACAAGTAGCTGCGACCGGTGCCGTTGGTCAAGTAGACGCCATGCTCGCCATTGGCCACCACCCGGTTGAGGGTCAATGTGGTCGAGAGTGCGCCGCGCACGTCGATCCCACTCGCCGAGTTGTGACTGACATCATTGCCAGTGAGGAGATTGTCGCTCAAAATCGGCGCCAAGTCCGACTCTAGCGCGAGGGCAATCCCCGCCTGTTGATTGTTCTGCACGACATTTTCCTGGATGTTGTTGTTGCTGGAGCGTACATAGATGCCGTGACCAACATTGGCGGTGATGACATTGCTCGCCACCAAGTTGTTGTCGGCGGTGCCTCGCAGCAAAATACCATGACTGCGATTGCCCTGCACTGTGTTCTCTAGCAGAGAATTGTCGCTGCTGCCTTGCTCCAAGCTGATCCCAGCTTCGCCGTTCCCTTCAAAGCGATTGTTGCGCAGCTCGTTGTTACTGGAGCCAATGATCCGGATGCCCAGCCCTTCGTTGTCATAGGCCGCATTGTCTTCGATCGTATTCAGACCGGCCACCGCAGCCACCATCACCATCGGGTTATCCGGTTCTAACACAAACCCGTGCGCTTGGCTGGCAGATGGATCCACATTATCGAATGACTCGTTCCCGCGCAAGACAACATTATTCACCCCTTGCGAGATCAAAAACCCATGCGAGCCATTTTTGTAAGCACGATTGTTTTCAACCGTAAGATGGTGGCTGGATTCCCGCGGGTTGAAGCCATAGCGCAGGTTCTCGTAAAAATCGTTGCCCTGGAAGATCATGTTGCTGGCTTGCGCCAGGTAGATCCCATAAAAATTGTGGTGGAACTTGCTATCGATGACGGTGCCAGTGACGCGCGTGCGCAAGACATTCGGCGTACCAGTGTCGTTGACATCGCGCCAGGCAACACCCGCAGTTTCCCCACCAAATGCCCCGAGATAGCTCAAATCTGAAGTGCGAATGTTCAGTATGGCGTTATACTTGGCCACCACATACGCTCGGCCATTCGCCGGATCTTGGTCCGGGGCATTGGCAGCTTCGTCCCAAGAATAAACTTTCACCCCATCCAGAGCCAAGACGCCATCGTGGGTGCGCAGATAGACAAAGCTTGCGTGATCGACCCCAGCGGTTGGGGTGATGCTGCTTTGGCTGCGCAGTTGCAGCTCGTTCACGCCATCCGCCGCAGCAAGGGTCAAGGTGACCCCACTACCCACAAACAAATTGGCATTGAGGCGCCACACCCCGTTGGGCAACTCAACGAGCAGATTCTCGCTGTTCAACGAACCCAACCCGGCTTTGACTTGATCCAGCGAAACTGTTGCTGGGCCGGTCGAAATGCTGATCCGGCGCTGCCCATTTTCATCCAAACCCACCTCGAAGAATGGCCGTGCAGTGGCGCCCGAACGAGCGCTGAGGGGCGATGTGTTGCCAGCATTATCGATGGCTAAGGCGGTCAACTGTTTGGGATTGGTCGCCGTGGTATCAATTTGCCAGCGGCCATTTGCATCAGCGGTGGTAGTGCCTAGCAAAGTCGCTGCTTCATCACCGGGGTCGGTGTAGACCTCCACCGTGGCCCCTGCAGGCGCGGTACCGACAGCATCACCATCCGCCAACACGCGAGTGATCACCGGTGCAGGCAGATTGGCCTGAGCACCAGCATCCAGCTTGATCGCGCTGCCTGCGTTGTCTGTGATCGAATTTTGGCTGATGCGATTTCCCAGTGTGGTGGCATCACGCAGGGCAATCCCACTCTTGCCATTTCCGCGGATGATATTGCCGAAGATAAGGTTATTGGCAGCTGGGGCACCGGCCGTCGCTTGCGTGATATAAATCCCCTCGCCGGCGTTGTTTTCGATCAGGTTGGTGCCGGGCAGTTCAGGAGCCGCTGGGTCGGAGCCAATCCAGTTGTTGCTACCGCCGGAGATACGCAACCCCACACC
>CAZMRA010000227.1:0-8260 GCA_964568485.1 uncultured Caldilineaceae bacterium
TGCTGCCAAGCGCTCAGATCGTCGTGACGCGGCTCCATACAATTCGTTCGTTTGACCATGGCGTGGTGCGGCTCGAACGCTGGGCAGCAGAGACCGACGGTTTTTTGCTATGCTTGCCCGCGGTTGAAGCGTTTGATTTCGAATTGATGGCACGCTCCACGGTGGGGATTCCGCTCGCCCAGGCGATCAGTGCCTATTTCCAATGTGGGGGTGCGCAAAATTTCGCCAATGGCCTCCGCTGTCTCAGTGATCATCTCCTCATGACGGGCTGGGGCTTTGATCCGCCGCAGGAGTTGCCGCTGCATGGCGTTTATGAGCCAGCAGCTGATGATCCGACCGCCGCGTGCTCATGTTGCGCACCGGGCACAAGCTGTGCGGGTGCGGGGCGGATGACGTGCTCGGCTGCCGGTGTCGAGCCGACGCACACGGTTGGCATCCTCTTTTACCGCGCCCATGTGCTCAGCGGCAACACCGAATTTGTAGATGCCATCATCGCTACGTTGAATCAGCAAGGTTTGGCAGCCCGGGCAGTGTATACGCAGTCGTTGAAAGAATTGGACAGCGATGGGGTGCCGCTGGCGTTGAAGCTGTTGCAGGCTGCAGGGCCGGTGGAGGCAATGATTTCGACGTTGAGTTTTGCCTTGGGCGACCACAATAACGTGCTCGAAATGCTGGATGTGCCGATCGTGCAGGCGATTACCAGCAGCAGTGATGGCACGACGTGGCAGCGCAATGGCCGCGGCTTAAACCCGCTCGACACGGCGATGAATGTCGCAATCCCCGAATTTGATGGGCGTATCATTAGTGTTCCCATCTCGTTTAAGGAAGTCACACCCGAAGGAGGCGCCCGTTATGTCCCCAATGGTGAACGGATTGCGCGTCTGGCTGGGCTGGTGAAGCGGCTGATCACGTTACGCCATAAACCGAATGTGCAAAAACGCATCGCCTTTGTGCTGACCAACAGCGCTGCCAAAGCGGCTCGGGTAGGCAACGCCGTTGGTCTAGATGCGCCCGCCTCGTTGCTCAAGTTGCTGCACCGGATGCAAGCTGCGGGATACACGATCCAGAATCTGCCGCAGATGAGTGACGAATTGTTGCTCAACTTGATCGACCGCTGCTCGTACGATCGCACTTGGTTGACCGACGCCCAACTGGCCCAGGCGCAGCATCTGCCGGTGGCGCGCTATCGCGAATGGTTTACCGAGGTGCCTGAGAATCGCCGCAACGATATGATCCGCCAGTGGCAAGAGCCGCCGGGCAAGGCCTATATTCATGAGGATAATTTTGCCCTAGCAGGGTTGGAATTTGGCAATGTTTTTGTCGCCTTGCAGCCCCCACGGGGCTATGACATGGACCCGAATGTGGTCTATCATCGGCCTGACTTGCCACCGCCACACAACTACTATGCGCTCTACCGCTGGTTGCGTGACGAGTGGGGTGCCGATGCGATTGTTCACATGGGCAAGCATGGCACACTGGAGTGGTTGCCCGGCAAGGGCGTTGGCTTGGGAGCGGACTGCTTCCCCGATCTCTTCTTGGCTGATCTACCGCTGATCTACCCCTTCATCATCAATGATCCCGGTGAGGGCAATCAGGCCAAACGGCGCGCGCACGCGGTGATCATCGACCACATGACACCACCAATGACGAGCGCCGGGGCCTATGGCGCACTGGCCGAACTGGCTCAACTGGTCGATGAATATTACACAGCCGAGCAGCTTGATCCCGCCAAGTTGCCGCTCCTGCAACGCCAGATTTGGGAGGTGATTCAGCGCCACCGCTTGGATGATGACCTGAAGTACATCCTCAAGGCCGACCACGGTGATCATTCGCACGACTGGGATGGTGAATTTTTGGAGGATGGTACGCCAACCGCCTTTGCTGAATTGCAGGGCGCACAAGTGGCCCATCTACTGGAAGATATCGAAGGCTATCTCTGCGAATTGACCGGTGCGCAGATCCGCGATGGCTTGCATATTTTGGGTCACGTACCGACGGGGGAACAGCGGGTTGAATTGCTCTATCACCTGCTCAAGTTGCCGAATGTTGAGCTACCGAGTTTACCTGCGACGGTGGCTCAGGCAGTGGGTGAAGATTGGAGTGCGCTCAACGAAAATCCCGGGGCGCGGCGCACAACGACCAATGCGTGCTTGCCAGCCGGGCTCCATACAAACGCCGACGTGATCGCCTGGATCGAAGCGGAGAGCAAGCTTCTGTTGGCAACGCCTGAGCAAGCGAGCACCCCAGAAATTGCCGCTGTCTTGCGCTATGCAGAAACAGTCATTGTGCCGAAATTGGCCGAAGGTGCCCACGACGAGATCGAGCACATCCTGCACGCGCTGAATGGGGGCTACATCCCGCCAGGGCCGAGTGGCGCGCCGACACGGGGCATGGTGCATGTCTTGCCGACCGGACGCAATTTTTACGCCGTCGATCCGCGTGCGCTGCCCAGTATGGCTTCCTGGCAGGTGGGGCAAGGGCTGGCCGCTGACCTGATCCGCCGCTATCAACGCGAAGAGGGCAAATACCCCGAAAGTGTGGGCATCAGCATTTGGGGCACCAGCGCCATGCGCACCGCGGGGGATGATATCGCCCAGGTGTTGGCCTTGTTAGGAGTACGCCCGCGCTGGCAGGCCGAGAATCGCCGTGTGATCGGCATCGAGGTCATTCCACTGGCTGAATTAAATCGCCCGCGCATCGATGTGGTCTGTCGCATCAGCGGCTTTTTCCGCGATGCCTTCCCCCACCTGATCACATTGATCGACCAAGCCGTGCAAGCAGTGATCGACTGTGACGAGCCGATTGAGCAAAATTACCCGCGCAAACACGCATTTGAAACTGAGGCTGCGCTGCGCATTGCTGGGCTTGATGATGTGTTGGCTGCCGAGCGAGCGCGCTATCGGCTTTTTGGTTGCCAGCCGGGCAGCTATGGCGCGGGCATCCTGCCGTTGATCGACGCCAAGAACTGGCAATCTGATGCCGATTTTGCGCGTGCCTATCTCACTTGGGGTGGCTACGCATATGGGGCCAAGGTGCAGGGCGTGCCTGCTCAGGATGAATTTGCCGCGGCTTTGCGCAAGGTGCAGGTGGCGACCAAAAATCAGGACAATCGCGAGCACGATATTTTCGACAGCGACGATTATTTGCAATACCACGGCGGCATGATCGCGACTGTGCGCGCGTTGACCGGCAAAAATCCGCGGCGCTATTTTGGCGACAGCAGCAATCCGAGCAGCATCAAAACGCGCGATCTGCGCGAAGAGGCGCGGCGCGTCTTTCGCAGTCGTGTGGTCAACCCTAAGTGGTTGGCTAGCATGCGTCGCCATGGCTACAAAGGTGCGCTCGAAGTGGCGGCCACGGTCGATTATCTCTTTGGCTATGACGCCACTGCCCAAGTGTTGGAAGATTGGATGTATCACAGCTTGACCGAAGAATTTTTGCGCAACGAAGAGATGCAACAATTTTTTGCCGAGAGCAATCCCTGGGCTTGGCAAGCCATTGCCGAGCGGTTGCTGGAGGCGGTCGAGCGTGGCTTGTGGAAGGATCCCGATCCGCTCGATTTGGCGCTGTTGCAAGCGGCACAAGAGTTAGGGTTGCAGGATTTACAACGACGCAGCTGAGCGAATCACCGATGCGCTAACAAGCTCTGTGTTTGAGGTCGACCATGACGACAATGTGTAACTTATTCCAGAGGAGCAAACATGATTAATACGCGATTGACGCCAAAACGCTGGCGCACACTCTCTTTATGGCTGTTGTGCATGGCTATCATCGCCTTGTTCAGTAGCAAACCGGTCTATGCCATGCATATTATGGAAGGCTTTTTGCCTTGGCAATGGGCCGTTGCTTGGTTTGTCGTTGCGATTCCTTTTTGGGCGATTGGCTATGTACGTATTGCCCAATTGGTGCGTGAGCAGCCGGAAAGCCGTTTGATGTTGGGGGTGGTAACGGCCTTTGCCTTTGTGTTGAGCGCGCTCAAGATCCCGAGTGTCACTGGCTCAAGCAGTCACCCGACTGGAACAGGCTTAGGGGCTATGCTCTTTGGGCCGGCGGTCATGAGTGTTTTGGGGACGGTGGTTTTACTCTTTCAGGCTGTATTGTTGGCGCATGGTGGGTTGACTACCCTTGGCGCCAATGCCTTTAGCATGGCCATTGTCGGGCCGATGGTGGCGTGGTTCGTTTGGCGCAGTTTGTGTGGTGCACCAGTCTGGCTAGCAGTCTTTCTGGCCGCAGCCCTCGCGGACTTGGCTACCTACGTGGTCACTTCGCTCCAACTTGCGTTGGCCTATCCCGATCCGGTTGGTGGCTTTGTCGCATCCCTGCTGAAATTTGGGAGCATCTTTGCCGTTACTCAAATCCCACTGGCCATTTCTGAAGGTATCTTGACTGTACTCATCTTTAATGCACTGCAGGTGAATGCCCTGGCCGAGTTACAAGCTTTAGGTGTACAGGAGAAATAAGTGATGAACAAAGCATCAGCCCCATTGTTGGCTCCCAAGACATTGAGCAAGGGGAGCATCATCGCATTAAGTTTGTTGGTGATTGTACTGGCAGTCGCACCGCTTTTCCTTGTCCAAGGTTCTGAATTTGGTGGCGCAGATGGCGCAGCCGAGGAGATGATTTTGGAGATTTCTCCCGATACCGAACCCTGGTTTCAACCATTTTGGGAACCACCCGGCGGTGAGGTCGAAAGTCTGCTCTTTGCCCTACAAGCCGCTTTGGGAGCGGGAGTGGTTGGCTATTTCTTTGGCCTCAAGCGCGGTGAATGTAAGCAGATAACGGTCCGTAAAGACAACATAAGCTCATGATGAGTTCTTTTGATCGTTATGCTTGGACCAACGCCATCCATGACCTTGATCCGCTGCCGAAAGCCAGCCTGACCCTAGTGGCGATTGCGCTGTGCTTGCTACTCAACCGCTGGACGGTGAGTCTGATCACGTTGTTTTGGATGGCGGCAATGACGACGCTGTGGGCACGTATTCCCCTACGTGTCGTCCTGCAAACGATTTTGGCAGAGGCACTGTTCTTGAGCATCAGCACACTGGGCATTGCCTTGGGCGTTGGGAACAATCCCCCCGAAATGTCGACCGTGGTTGCTGGACAAATTGGGGGGATTTGGTTCTTTTCGTCTCCTGCCATGCTTGAGCGTGCGGCGACTCTCTTATTGCGGGCTCTCGGCTGTGCTACCGCGATGAGTTTTCTGGCTTTGACCACACCTATGGTTGCGCTGATTGATCTACTCCGCCGCTTGCGAGTTCCAGAATTGCTCATCGACTTAATGATTGTCGGTTATCGCTCAATCTTTGTGCTGTTAGACACACTCGAGCGAATTTACATTGCACAAGAGAGTCGCTTGGGGTACGGAAGCGCAAAACGGATTTTTGTTAGCGCAGCCAATTTAGGCAGCCGTATTTTTGTCGAGGGTTATCTGCGTAGCCAGCAATTAGTTACAGCACTGGAGAGTCGCGGCTATGGCGGTGGCGATTTTCTTGTCTTGCCGACCCCGTATCAGCCAAGCCGCTGGGCATGGGGATTCACCGTGTTGCTGGCCTTAACGCTGCTACTATTCGCGGCCATCACATGACTACCATCCTCCAGTTCCAGGAATTACATTTTTCCTACCCTGGTGCCAAGTTATCGGCGCTGAACGGGGCCACGCTCTCCATTGCGGCTGGACAAAAAGTTGTCTTACTCGGGCGCAATGGGGCGGGGAAAAGCACCTTACTCTTACACGGCAATGGCATCTTGCGCCCACAGCAGGGGCAAGTTGTGATCGCTGGTACGCCACTCTCTTACGACCGTGCTGGCTTGCTTGCCGCCCGTAAGCAGATTGGCATGGTCTTTCAAAATGCGGAAGATCAGCTCTTTAGTGCTAGCGTACAGCAGGATATTAGTTTCGGGCCGCTGAATCTTGGTTGGGATGTGCAGAGAGTGCAACAACAAGTAGAGGAAGTCGCCACCTTTTGTAGCATTCGTGATTTGCTCCACCGCCCAACGCATGCCCTGAGTGGCGGCCAAAAGGCTCTCGTCGCACTGGCTGGCGTCTTGGCGATGCAACCGGCTGTGCTGCTTGCCGACGAATCCCTTGCTGGACTTGATCCTTGGATGCGCGCCCAGATGCTACAAATCTTCGATCGGCTGGCGGAACAGGGAATGGCGATCTTGCTTTCTACCCACGATCTGCTATTGGCACGCCAATGGCCCGACTTGATTGCCTTCATGGAAGCAGGCCAAGTGCAAATCGTCGCACCGCCTCAAGAGTTCTTTGCCCAAGAAGTATGGCGTCATGCCAGTGGCGCAGATTTGCCGTTTGCCCTATATGCAGCCGAACAATTTGCCCATTAGCGTTCAGCAACGACTATGGGTTGCCTATTTCCATCGATTGGCAACAAGGGCGCATGAATGCTGATCCAAATTCAAGACAGTGATTTTGCCTGCACCCTCGACAATCCAATCTTGCAAGATATTTTTTTACACAAAAATCCTCCAGGAAGCAGCCAACTCCCCGGAGGATGAATAGCACGACGTTGCTAGGTTAGGTGGTCTTAGGGCGCGTTGCGCGGTGGGCCGCCGAACCACGGGTTGCGAGCATTGGTGACGCTTTCGGTGGTAACGGTCGTAAAGAGTTCACCAGGTGTATACTCACCATCATACACGCCGTCGACCACATCACCGGAGGCAGAGCCGCCGACGTAAACATCATACGAAACGCCTTCGGCGATCTCCGCCGAGCTATAGAGCAATGTGCGGAAGTCGATGGCCGGGGCAAAGGTCAAGAGGGTGTCGCCGGCGGCCTGAATGGAGACCAACGTGCCGGCGGCTTGCGTGCTGTTAAATGAGACCATCACCGCCTTCTGCGTCGAGGCCGGAGTCGGTGTGGAAAGGCGTAAACCAGTGGCGATGACGGTGCCACCGGTGATGGTGACTGGGCCGTCGGCGTCCAGACCGCCGTTCATGTCAACCAGGGCACCATGTGTGATGATCGTCCCTCCGGTGATGTTGATGGTGCCGTTGGAATCAACCCCATCGCCGATTTCCGTTTCGACGTAGAGATAGCCGCCATGAATATTGATTTGGCTCACACCGTCGTTGTTGGCATTCACACCATCTTCCACCGCACGGACCCAGATCGTGCCACCTTCAAAGTTGATATGCATCGTGCTGGAAATGCCTTCGTTGTAGGTCCCGGTCACATGCAGCGAGCCTTCGCCACGAATGGTCAAGGTGTTGTTGCTGTACAGCGCGGCATCAAAGGCTTCATTGGCCCCGCCATCGCTAATGTGGTTAGTGGCGCCCGCGAGCAGGGTGACAATCGCGTGCTCAATCTCGGCAAAGAGAATGGCCGGGCCATCGGCATTGGTGATCTCCACACCATTCAGAATCAATTCAACTATTGCGCCGGGCGCCCTCACTTCGATCATGCCATCGCTGAGGGTGCCGCTGATCTCATAGCTGCCCGCCGCGGTGATCAGCACATCACTGCCGTTGACGGTCGCTCCTTCGCCGTCGATGGTGATCATGTCGCTGAGGGTAATGGTCGTTACCGTGCTGCTGCGCTCGGCTTCAGTCACAACTGGCGTGGCGGTAGCACTTTCCGCCGGAACCACGCTTGCCGTCGGCGAGCCGGTGGTACTGGTGATGGGGGCTACGCAGCCGCTCATTAACCCTGCCGCCAGCAGGAGGGCGACAGCGCA
The DNA here is from genome assembly GCA_964568485.1 of uncultured Caldilineaceae bacterium. Taxonomy (GTDB): domain Bacteria; phylum Chloroflexota; class Anaerolineae; order Caldilineales; family Caldilineaceae; genus CFX5. The sequence continues at coordinate 7,695 of CAZMRA010000227.1, forward strand.
GTGAACGTGCGTTTTTCTGACTATGTATTGCATCAAATACTCCTTACGGGCAATGGGAGTGATTGCTCCCATGCGTTTGCTGCGATGTTCGCTGCGGCGATTATTGTTGCTGATTTTAGTATATGGTTTGTCGAGTGTATTACGGGAAGCTTTCTTGGAATTACCGAGAAAATCTTTGCTAACTTGAACCACGCCCCGCACCATCGACGAACTCCATGGTGGTTCAGATCTTGTTTGGTTTTGCGCCTCATGATAGAAAGATAAGGGTGGAAGCATGATCAGAATAGGTAGCGATAGCTTGATGTTACCGAAGGGTGCCTTGTGAAAACATTCGTCATCGCCGCGCCGCATAGTGGCGCCGGCAAAACGACCATCACCACCGGGTTGATCGCCGCGCTGACGGCGCGTGGCCAGCGGGTGCAGCCCTTCAAGGTTGGGCCGGATTATATCGATCCGAGCTATCATACGCTGGCTGCGGGGCGCATCTGCCGCAATCTCGATTCGTGGATGTTGCCGCAGGCGGCCTATCGCGAGCTGTTTGCGCGAGCCACGCGTGACGCCGATTG
>CAZMRA010000228.1:0-5769 GCA_964568485.1 uncultured Caldilineaceae bacterium
GGGCGTTGCTGCCATTGATGTTGCAGGTGCGGGTGGCACCTCTTGGAGCCAAGTGGAGATGCACCGTGCGCCGACCGAACAATTACGTCAGCTGGCGGCGGCCTTTGCCGATTGGGGCATTCCCACTGTAACCAGCTTACTGGCGGTGAAGCAGGTGTGCAATGAACTGGGTTACCCTGAGTTGCCGATCTTCGCTAGTGGGGGCATCCGCAGTGGTCAGGATGTGGCCAAATGTGTGGCGCTGGGGGCCACGTTGGCCGGGCTGGCCTCGCCCCTGCTCAAGCAAGCTGCCAAATCGGAAGCGGCAATCCAGGAAGCATTAACGACCCTGATCGCTGAATTGCGTATCACCATGTTTTGCAGCGCAGCGGGTACCTTAACCGATTTGCGCCAGCCAGGCGTCCTTGAAGCGATTTAAAGCAGCGCATTGTTGAAAGGAAGAGTTGTGTCCAATACTGAATTAAGTGGCTTTTTGGGGCATTGGCTGCCACGTCTTGAGAGCGAAATGCGTGAGCAACTGAGCAACGTTGAACCAGCGGTCATGCCCTTCTACCAGATGATGCAATATCATATGGGCTGGCTCGATGAAGACTTTCGCCCCTACCCCTCACTGACAGGCAAACGCTTGCGCCCAATGTTGTGTTTGTTGGCCTGTGCCGAGGTTGGAGGCGATCCCGTACAAGCCTTGCCCGCGGCCGCAGCGATTGAGATTTTGCACAACTTCTCATTGGTACATGACGACATTGAAGATGGGGACGAGCTGCGCCGCCATCGTCCGACGGTCTGGAAATTATGGGGCCAACCGCAAGCGATCAATGTGGGCGATGGCATGTTCACCCTGGCCTATGCCTCGATCCAACGACTGCCCCGGCGTGGGATCGCTGCCGAATTGACCATCCAGGCGATGGATCTATTCACGCAGACCTGTTTGGCCCTGACTGAAGGGCAATATTTGGACATGAGCTTTGAGCAACGCAACGACGTCACCGTGAGTGAGTATCTGCGGATGATCGAGGGCAAGACCGCGGCATTGGTCGGCGCAAGCGTTGCGATTGGCGCGCTGCTCGGTGGTGCAGCGCCGGCGCAAGTGGATTCCCTGCGTACATTCGGCCAATCGATTGGCCTCGCTTTCCAAATTCAAGATGATATTTTGGGGATCTGGGGCGATCCCGAAGAGACCGGGAAAGCGGTGGGCAATGATATTTTACGGCGCAAAAAGAGTTTGCCAATTTTGCACACCTTGCGTCACGACCGGGCTGGGGAACAATTCGAGACGTTGTTAGCGGCTGAACCAAGCACAGGTCATATTGAACGAGCTCATGCCCTGCTTGCCCAGGCAGATGCACGTGCCTTTGCCGAACGCCAGATGCTCGCCCAACATGCCCAAGGGATGGCAGCGCTCCAGGCCGCTCTGGGCGAACGAGCTACAACTTCAACGCTGGCTCATTTGGCAGATGGTTTATTACATCGACGAACCTAAAGATCGCATTTCAGGCCAACCTCGAAGCCATTCTATGCAATCCGCAAGCACAACAAAGCTACGCCAATAAAAAATCACCCGTCTCTGAGTGCCAGGCTCTGCGAGACGGGTGATTTTTTTATACGAGACAACGTGCTAGACGCTGCACAAAGGCTTTAGTTATAATCAGCTGAGGCCGGGGTCATCTCCACCCGATGACGAAGACGCTCGCCAGTCGAGGCGCATCTTCACCCTCAGCGAGAAGGCGGCGCTCAAGTTCCATTTGGGCCAAGCGTTGCTCGTATTCAAACTTTGCAACATCAGAAACCATCAAATCCATCATATTCCCCCCATTGACTGCTCCTGAACAGTCAAAGTTTGCCTGTGTATGGAAAGGCACCACCTACGCTTGTAGGCCGTCTCCATTACAAACCCAAATTAAGAATATACCGGGAGGGTTTCAATCCAGTTACAAAATTCACAAACGCCCAAATAAAATGAGGGGAGCCAGTTAGGCTCCCCTCATCCTCATTGCTTTGATCTTTTTCAGAAAGGCCTAGCGATAACTCTCCAGCGCCTTTTTGACCACGGCGCAGAAAGCGTCGGCAGTGGCACCGTCGAGTACTCGATGATCGTAGCTGAGAGCCATGGTCATCATCGGCTTGAAGGTGAGATAATCCCCCACATTGGCTTCGAGCGGACTACCATTGCTGACGACAACGGGTCGCTTTTCGATGGCGCCAGTGCCGAGAATCCCCACTTGGGGCTGGACAATGATCGGCGTCTGGAAAACACTGCCCGACGTACCATAATTGGTCAGCGTAAAGGTGCCATCTTGCAGTTCATCGGCGCGCAGCTTATTGTCGCGTGCCTTTTCGGCCAATTCATTTACCGCTCGTGCAATGCCGAGTAGATTCAGATCCCCAGCATTTTTGATGACAGGGACGATCAAACCGCCGAGGCCATTTCTGTCCGCAGGCAACGCTACAGCCATCCCCACATTGTAATAGCGTTTTAGCAGCACCCCGTCATTAGTGTAGCTGGCATTTGCCGCCGGGACCGCCTTTAACCCAGCGACGATCGCTTCGATGAGATAGGCCGTAACGGTCAGGTTGACACCAGCCGCAGCAAACTCACCTTTGTGCGCCTTGCGATGGGCCAACACGGATGTCATATCGACATCCCACCACGTGGTGACGTGCGGGGCAGTGAAGGCACTCTGCGTCGTCGTGCGGCCAACTGCGGCACGCATGCGAGAGTGCGGAATCAGCTCTTCGCCACCCTTTGGTGCCGTAGGTGTACTGGCGCTTGCTGCAGCGGCCGGTGCGGCAGCCGGTTTGGCTGGGGCAGCGGTTTCCGCCGGGGCTGTTGCAGGCTCGGCGGGAGCCTCTGGTTGCCCGCGCGGCGGCAGATAAGTAGGCTCGACCTCAACGGTTTTCCCCGCTTCTCGACTAGCAATAGCGCTCAAGACATCGTAACGGGTCAACGTGCTCAGTGGGCGCCCTTGCGCAATCTCAATCAAGTTCAGGTTATTTTCAGCAGCCAAGCGCTTCACGCTGAGGCTGGGAATATCGGCCAAATCGCTCGGCAGCGCGGCAGGTTCGGTCGACGTGGCTGAGCTTCGCTTGCCACTGGCTGCAGCAAGCACATCTTCTTTGGTGATCAACCCATCACGTCCACTGCCGTTCACGCCACTAAGTGAGACGCCCTTTTCAGCAGCCACACGTTTTGCCACTGGTGTGGCTTTGAACTCTTGGCTGGTGGTCTCGCTGGTTTCATCGGATGGCGTCGGAGCTGCAGGGGCTTCAGCTTGCGACTCATCCACCTTTGCCTCGGCAGCTGGTGGGGCAGAGGCTTCAGGGCTCTCGCCTTCCTCACCCAGCACCGCCAAAACTGTCCCCAGATCGACAATCGCTCCTTCACTGGCATTGATCTTGAGGATGGTCCCATCTGCCGGTGCATTGACCTCAGTATCGACTTTATCGGTGGCGACTTCCAAAATCACATCGCCAGCCTTGACTTGATCCCCTTCTTTGACCAACCAGCGGCTTACGGTAGCATCTTCCACACCTTCGCCAAGGTCGGGTAATTTGATTTCGGTTGCCATGCGTTTCCTCGCTGCTTTCTTGGTTATCTATCGGAAGGTTGGCGTCAACTCAGGTGGTGTTGCAACCAACTTCCGGAGAGCCTCTTAGCCCAACATTTCTAGCACAGCCGCTTTCATGTTCTTCTTCCACGGCAGAATTTCGTCTTCGAGCGTCTGCGATACAGGGATCGACACCGGGGCCATGCCTAAACGCCGTGCAGGAGCCTTCAACAAGTGCGGCGCTTCTTCATAGATGCGCGCCACCAGCTCAGCCCCAATGCCACAATTGGATTGGGATTCATGGACGGTCAGCAGGCGTCCGGTTTTGGCAACCGATTCGAAGACGGTTTCAGTATCGAGTGGCACAATACTGCGTAGATCCACCACTTCGACGTCGATTCCATGTTCAGCCTTGAGTTCTTCGGCAGCGGCGAGTGCCTCCAGCAGACAGTAGCTAAAGGTCGCCAATGTCAGATCACTACCAGTGCGCTTGATGTCAGCTTTGCCGAGCGGCACCGTGTACTCCTCGTTGGCATCTGGCATCTCTCCACGTGTGAAGTAGAGCATTTTGTGCTCCAGCAGCACGACGGGATTGGGGTCGCGAATGGCCGAAATCAACAAGCCTTTGGCGTCGTACGGGGTCGCAGGTGCAACCACTTTAATACCGGGGAATTGGGCAAAGGCGCTCTCCACCGACTGGCTATGTTGGGAACCATATTTTTTACCCCCACCATGCTGGCCGCGGATCACCAGCGGCACGTTGACCAGACCACCACTCATGTAGTGCATCTTGGCCGCTTGGTTAAAAATCTGATCAGCGCAGACCAGAAAGAAGTCCATATACATCAGCTCAACGATTGGGCGCATCCCTACCATGGCAGCGCCAATGGCCATGCCCATAAAGCCTTGCTCGCTGATCGGCGTATCGACCACGCGGCCTTCGGGCTTTTCATTAAAAGCGCCAAATTCGTCCATTAGGTTACGGGTTACGCGGAAGAGCCCGCCATAATAACCAACGTCCTCACCAATCAGAAAGACGCTGGGGTCGCGACGCATCTCATCCTTCATCGCTTCGTTGACAGCTTGAATATAAGTTGTTGTGCGCATAGCTTAAGCCTTTTCAGGTAAACCCTCACATGCTCGCCCAAGTTAACCCTGGGCAAAACATTGCTGGGTGAGAGAGTGGACAATTAAAGAGCAAAAACGTCAGTATAAGCTTCGGCAGGATCGGGCCAGGCACTATTTTGAGCAAACTCAACTGCCTCGCTCACTTCCTTCTCCACCTCGTTGCGGATCTGCTCAAGTACCTTTTCGTCGGCTCCACCCTTGAGCAGCTTATCTTGCAACACAACCAGAGGTTCTTGCTGCCGTTGCGCTTCGACCTCTTCTTTGCTGCGATAGGTTTCCAGATCTTTGGCCATATGGCCTGCCAAGCGATAAGTAATTCCTTCGATAAAGGTTGGGCCTTTGCCTGCCCGAGCGCGCTCGGCAGCTTCTTTCACGGCTTGATAGACAACTTCGACATCATTGCCGTTGATCTGGATGCCTTCCATGCCATAGCCATGCGCAAATTTATAAATATTCTCAATCGACGAGGTACGCGCCGTTGGGGTCATTTCAGAATAGCGGTTATTTTCGCAATAGAAGATAATGGGCAACTTCCACTTGGAGGCCATGTTAAAGGTCTCGTGCATTACACCTTGGAACATCGCCCCTTCACCGAAGAAGGTGATGGAGATGCGGTCTTCACCGCGCATTTTGCTGGCCAAGGCCATGCCGGCAGCATGGGGCACTTGGGCTGCGACAATCCCATTCGCGCCCATCAACCCCAGCGAAGGATCGATAAAGTGCATCGACCCACCTTTGCCCTTGGCGAAACCATCGGAGCGCCCTAACACTTCGGCAATCGCCCGTTTCGGATCCATGCCACGGGCGAGCGAATGGTGATGACCGCGGTAGGTGCAGGTCAAATAATCCTGTGGCTGCAACGCCCACGCAGTGCCGATAGCATTTCCTTCATGGCCGATGGCCGTGTGCATGGCCCCGCCAATCAGATCAGCCTCGGCCAAGGTTAAGAGTGATTCTTCGACTCGGCGAATTAAAAACATGCGCCGATACATTTCATGTAAATCTTCAATATCCAGGATGCCTACATCATACGAAGTAGCGGCCTCGGAGGGTAGAATTTCCGCGACTAGAGAGGTCGTTGCCATTCGAGATTCTT
>CAZMRA010000228.1:5779-8249 GCA_964568485.1 uncultured Caldilineaceae bacterium
CTAAACATTTGACCAAATTTTTTCAGGGGATTATAACATAAGTGCTGCAAACAGCCTTAATTTTGGTACACCTATCCTACTTTAACTTTCTGTTCGTATAGGTTGCGCCAAACCATTTGACAGGCTTTACTTCTAGAACTGCAACCCAACTCTGGGTCAGCGCAAGCACGAGGAGAGAATATGGCTGGTGAATCGAATGGCGTTACACGTCCGCCGGTGACCTCAACCAAGGTGATCCACGCAGGTGAACGCCGTTTTCGCGCCCACCACAGCCTTACAGTGCCGATTGTGCAGACTGCGGTCTACACCTTTCAGGATACGGCCGCGGTGGCCAATTATACAGAAGAGCATCCATTCTGGGATGAACCAGAACGCGAAGAGTATGGACGCTATGGCAACCCGACTGTCCGCGCAGTTGAAGCCAAGCTGGCTGAGCTCGAAGGTGCGCAAGATGCCATCTTGGTCAGTACGGGCATGGCAGCAGTCACTTCCACGTTATTGCTGCTCCTCAGCGCCGGCGATCATATGATCCTGACCGATGAATGTTATTATAACACCTTGCTCTTTTGCCAAAACTTCTTGCCACGCTATGGCATCGAAGCAACAATTGTACCCCATGGTGATTACGAAGCACTGACTGCGGCCATCCGCCCCAACACCAAGCTGATCTTCACCGAGTCTCCGACCAATCCATTCAACCACTGCATTGACTTAGCCCGCTTGGTGGAGATCGCCCGCCCGCAGCGCATTTTGACCATCGTTGATACCACCTTCGCCACGCCCATCAATCTCCAGGCCCTCTCGTTTGGGGTGGATCTGGTCATCCACAGCGTGACCAAATATCTCGCTGGGCACAATGATGTCATGGCCGGGGCCATTATCGGGCGCTTTGACTTGACCACACGCTTGCGCCAGGCCCACAGCATGCTTGGCAACATCGTCGATCCACATGCGGCCTACTTGATTCTGCGGGGCTTAAAAACCCTCGCGCTGCGCATCGAGCGCCAAAACGCCAATGGGTTAGCTGTTGCACGCTTTTTGGATGATCAACCACAGGTGCGCCACGTCTGGTATCCGGGCCTGGAATGTCATCGCGATCACGAACTAGCCAGCGCGACTATGCGCGGCTTTGGCGGGGTGGTCAGCTTTGAGATCGACGGCGATATCGAGCGGGCTCATCGCTTTATCGACGCCTTACGCATCCCGACGATTGGCCCGAGCCTCGGCGGGGTCGAAAGCATGGTCAGTCCCCTAGCGTTGATGGGCTATGCGAATCTCTCCCCCGAAGAGCGCCTAGAGCTCGGCATTCGCGATGAACTGGTGCGGCTCTGCTTGGGCATCGAAGATGCAGAAGATCTGATCGCGGATCTACAGCAAGCCCTCACCCAAATTTGATCAAGGCTCGGCGACCGGCAAGCCGGCCCAACGCATGATCTGCAAGGCATTGGTGGTGGGCGATGGTCCTGGATACAAGCGATAATCAAAGACCATTTGCCCATCAACCAGATCGTCGCGGAAATGGAAATTCACGATCTGCGACTGATCCTCGGCCAATTTCACTAGATCCAGATCGTGTGTGGCCACCAACCCCACGCCTGCTTGGCCAGCAACAGCCGTGAGATAGGCGCGGCTCCCCAACAACCGCTCCCGATTGTTGGTACCCCGAAAGATCTCATCGACACAAAAGAAGAGGGGCTGCTCCTGCGGCGCTTCGAGCGCTTCCAACAGCGCTTTCAAACGCCGTACCTCGGCATAGAAATACGAAACCCCGCTGGTCACCGAATCGCTCACCTTGATGCAAGTGAAGAGGCGGAATAGGGTACAGGACAACTGGGTGGCGTCCACTACCCCGCCAGCCTGGGCCAAAGCCAAGTTGACGCCGAGCGACTTCAAGAAGGTACTCTTCCCCGCCATGTTTGAACCAGTCAAGATCACCAATTCACCCAAATTGGTAAATTGAAAATCGTTGCGTACTTTACCCTCTTCGGGCAAGAGAGGATGCCCCAATCCTTCAACTCGAAAGACCGGCGAATCCTGCTCGGCGCGCAGTTCCGGGAAGCTTGCCTGCGGCTGCAGATATGCCACATTGGCCAGCGCGCTCAGTGCCTCGATCTCGTACCAAATTTCCAACCATTCAGGCAGATCATCAGCCAGCTTTGCTTTTTGATGATTCAACTGCGCGGCGAAAAAGAGCCCCCAGGGCGCAGCCAAATTGAGCGCCAACCCGATAAAAGGATTGGCTTGCAGCCCGGTAGCGGCAATGATCTGCCCGAGCCGGCGCAACCGTTGTGATGGCTGGTTGTGAGCATCCTGCAAGGGGGCGCAGCGTTGCCGCAAGCTCGGTGTATGCACAAAGCGAAAACGCTCCAAGTGGCGCAAGACCCCCTGCAGCCGTTGCAATTCATCCCGCAATGCTGCTGCTTCATGAAAGGTCGCGCCGATGGCCGTGGCTTGCGTCATGTAGAGCCCG
>CAZMRA010000229.1:0-8248 GCA_964568485.1 uncultured Caldilineaceae bacterium
CGTGTAATAGAGCTCCACGCCGTTGAACTGCGTGTGCACCGCATCCGGCCAATCGGCTGGCGTCTCCCCGCGCAAGAAGGGCACCAGGCTGCGGCCGGTCAACCCTTCGGGCACGGGCACCCCGGCCAATTCCAAAAAGGTGGGGGCAAAATCCGCCAAGGTGATGAAGCTATCCACGGTGCGCCCGGTATCTTTGATCCCCTTCGGCCAGCGCATGATGCAGGGGATGTGATAGGCCTCGCGGAAGGCCGCCACGCCCTTGAGATAGAGACCGTGCGCGCCCATATAATCGCCGTGGTCGGAGAGGAAGATGACGAGCGTATTCTCGGCCTGACCGCTGGCGTCGAGCGCATCCAACACTTCGCCGAAGAGCACATCTTCCATGTGGCAATAGGCCCAATAGTGTGCGATCGATTCGCGTACTTCGTCCTCGCTCAATTGATCCCACAATTGGCGACGTTGCCGCTGCACAATGCGGGGCTTATCCTCGAGCGAATCGCGATAACTCGGCGGCAAGGTGACGGTGGCCGGGTCGATCTTGTCGAGGAACTTTTTGGGCACCTTGTACGGATCATGCGGGCCGATAGGGCCGACAAAGAGACACCAGGGCTCCGTTTGCGCGGTCAACTCGCCCAGCGCATCAACGGCAGATTGGACCACCTTGGCATCATGCAGCGCTTCGTAGCCTTTGGGGCCGCCATCGGGCAGCGTCCCATAGACCGCAAAGTCGCCCCAGCCGGGCCGTTGCACGTGGCCGCGGGGCCGCGCTTGGGAATCAGAATCCTCCGTGCCGGTGCGCCATTGGTCAATCGAACGCTGGTGCGAAGTGCCTTTGACCGCGGTTACCTCGCGCTCGGTCCAACCGCGATCGGCCGGCGTTTCTTCGGCAGTCACATGCCATTTACCGCAGAGCGTGAGGTTGTATCCGTCGGCGCGCAACAACTCCGAAAAGGTGATGACGCCCGGCGCTAAGCCATAGTGAATCGCCGTTGGCGTGTTCACGTTGTTGTACACCCCGTGCCGGCTCGGATACAGGCCGGTCATAAAGGTGGCCCGCGAAGGGCAACAATGGGCCGTCGGTGTATAGGCTTGCGTAAAGCGAATCCCCTCCGCGGCGAGGCGCTCCGCAAAGGGGGTAGGACAAGGATGACCGGGAGCAACGACATCGGCTTGCTCTTGGTCGGTCATGAAGATCAAAATATTGGGACGAGAATCCATGGTGATTATCGGTCCTTGTCTGAGTTATCGGGTCGGGTAAATGATGGCGTGGCTATTTCTCTGAGACGATGATACCCGACAACAAAAGGCGCTGTCCAAAGAAAAACATCAGGATCGGCGGGATGGCCGCACCAATCGAGACAGCCATGATCAAGTTCCAGGGGCTGGAGCCAAAGCTGGAGCGGAAGGTCGCCAAGCCCAACGGAATGGTGAACAGATCGTTGCTATTCAAATAGATCAGCGGCCCCAGCAGATCTTGCCACGAGTTTTGGAAGATCAGAATCACGCTAGTGGCGACCACGGGTAACGATAATGGCAACAAGATGCGCCAATAAATGTCGAAATAGTTGCAACCATCTAAGCGGGCCGCCTCGAAGATATCTTCGGGAACCCCGCGGAAGAATTGGCGGAAGAGAAAGATAAAGAAGGCCCCACCGCCGAAAAATGGCACAATCAGCGGATAGTAGGTGTTGATCCAGCCCAACTCTTTGAACAAGACAAATTGCGGGATCATGAGCACGGTGTAGGGCAACATCAGCGTGGAAAGCGCCACCACGAAGAGGAACTCACGTCCCGGCGCCCGCAAGCGTGCAAAGGCGTACCCAGCCAGCGAAGCCGCAACCACTTGGCCGATCACCCGGAAGAAGGCGATGTACAAACTGTTCGAGAAATAGCGGCCAAAGGGCAAAAAGGTAAAGCCCTCGTAGAAATTGGTCCACACCCAAGGATTGGGCCATAACTCTGGCGGAAAACGCAGCACTTGGGTCAATGAAGAAAAGGCGGCCGAGAACATCCACACCGTCGGCATCAAGACCCAAGCCAGGCCGGGCAGGAGCAGGATAAAGGCGATCAATTGGCGCTGGCGTTCGCGGCCACGGCGCCCTTGAAAGAAACCAGTGTAGCGTGGTTGACTTTGACTGATCGTGGACATTGCGGCTTATCTCCCTCCCGAATAGTAGACCCAGCGACCGGATGAGCGCAGCGCAATCACGGTGAGGATCAGCACGATCACAAACAGAATAGCCGCCTGCGCCGATGCCAATCCAAGTTTGAAGTAGCTAAAGGCGTTGTCGTAAAGGTAAAGATTGTAAAAATACGAGGCGTAGTTGGGGCCGCCTTTGGTCATCACATAGATGCGCTCAAAGGTTTGCAGCGCGCCAATAATGCTGATCAGCAAGTTGTAAAGGATGACCGGGCTGAGCATGGGCACGGTAATATGCCAGAACTGGCGAAAGATGCCCGCACCATCCAATTCCGAGGCTTCATAAAACTCGGTCGGGATGCTCTGCAGCGCGGCCAAGAAGATCAGCACGCCCGCGCCCATGCCCCACAAGCCCGAGATGATCAACGCCGACATGACCCAGCGTTCGCTGCCTAACCAATTCGGCCCTTGGATGCCGGTCAGCTTGTAGATCAGAAAATTGAAGAGCCCAAAATCGGGATTGAATAACCAGATCCACACCAGGCCAGTGACCACCGCCGGCAGAATCGCTGGCAGATAATAGAGCGTGCGAATGGTCCGCATGCCGAAGACCCGCACATTGAGCAGCAGCGCCAGCAGCAGCGAGATGCCTAATTGTAGGGGCACGGAAAGAGCTGTGTAGGTAAGCGTGACGCGCAGCGATTTCCAAAAGATCGGATCCCGCATGAGCAGCACAAAATTATTGAGCCCTACAAATTCGGGGGGATTGATGGCGTTGTAGCGCGTCAGACTCAACAACAGAGAAGCCCCCATTGGGATCAACGTAAAGACCAGGAAGGCCAGCAACCAGGGCGAAATAAACAAATAAAACCACAGTGCTTCTTCCTTGCGCAACGAGAGACCGAACCGTCGTCGCACCAATGCCTGGGTAGGCACGGGCTGACGCGCCTGCTCATAAAGGGTAGTCACCTTCACATCTCCTTCAAATCCTGTCGATACTGTCCATCCAGCACAGCACCATCACACAACTAGTTGGCCTGGATCACGTTGCGCCGAACTCGACACAACGTGATCCGAACTTTGCTTACGCCTTGGACGCAATTGTCGCTTCAAAATTGGCTTGCAAAGCGCTCAACCCATCGGCGACCGAAGTCTCGTTGTTGAAGATCGGTGCAGTGGTCTGGTTAAAGACCGTGTTCCACTCGGGGAAGCTCTCCAACGTCTTCCCAGGTGAGGGGAAACCGGTATCGAACGGCCCTAAGATGGCCTGTTCCAGGCCGGCACGATCCACTGCCAGGTTCGGAATGTTGAGTGCGGAATCAAAATAGATGTCGTAATTCTCTTTGTTGGCCGGGAAGAAGCCCGCAATTTCCGCATACAGCTTGGCGCCATTCTCCAGCCCCAAATATTTGAGGAAGGTATACCCTTCTTCCGGATGGGCCGAGCCAGCCGAGAGCATCCACGAGTCGTTATAGAGGGGCGTTGTATTGCTTCCGCTCGGGCCATAGGGCAAGGGGGCAATCCCCACTTCCCATTCGGGTTGGACATTCAAAAATTCGCCAAGCGAGTTGACCAATTGCACGTAGAAGCCAATGCGCCCGCTCAAGAAAGGCCAGCCGACGGTCTGCGTGATCGCATCCACATCGGTCGGCCGCGGGGCAATTTGCCGGTCATAGGTGAGATCCACTAGCCACTGGAAGTAACTTTCGATCTTCGGGCTGGTATAGTGAATCTCGGTCAGTTTGCCAGTTTGGTAGGCTTCGGTGTGCTCCGGACCGCCTTCAGCATTAAAGGGATCGACACCCCAGAGCCAACTGTAGGTGCCCAATTGTCCAGGCGGGAAGACCAAGCCCCAAGTCGCTGCGGTGGGATCATCCACATTACTGGCAACGGCGGTGGCCAATTCAAGCAACCGATCCGTGGTCCAGCTGGTATCGCCGACATCGGACGGCGGCGCATCCACGCCGGCTTCATCGAGCAGCGTTTTGTTGTAGAAGACAACGACCGGCATGTGCGCCAGCGGTAGCGCCCACAATTGCCCTTGCCGCGTCACCGACTTGAGCGCGGCCTCCTCAATCGGCGAGAGATCCGTGCCATCGGCGGCGACAAATTCATCCAAAGCGATGATCGCATTGTTGCTGTAGAAGGTCGGGAAGCCGGCCGCGTAATTCGCGGACACTTCGGGCGGGGTCCCTGCCGCAAACAAGGCCAACAATTTGGCGTTATAATCTCCCCAAGGAACACCGATGGTTTCCACGCGGATGTTCGGGTAGGTCTCTTCAAAATCGGCAATCGCTTGTTCACCCCAGGTTTGGATATTGGCCCCAATATCGTTGCGGATCAAATAGGTGATGGTGACTTGTTCGGCTGCAGGCGCCGAGCCATCACTGGATGCATTGCCGCCTTGAGGCGCAGAAGGAGTAGCGCAAGCGGCCAATGCAGTTCCAGCCAGAGCAACCGAGGAGAACTTGAGGAAATGACGACGTGAAATAGTCTTCATGATGCAATCTTTCTTAGCACTACAAAACGATGGTGGATAGAAAGTACAATCAAACAATCAACCACAGCAGCCGATAGCAAACTCAGCATCACGCAACAAGCAGTGACGACAAAGGGCTGTGGATTTGGCTAGAAGGATGAAGGTTGGCAGGCAGAAGAGCATGCGTTGATGACACTTGCAGCGCAAGGGGTTTGTCATCAGAACAACATGCGCCTGCTATTTACAGCTACAACAACAGGGTGCTGAGAGAGGGAATAGGAGGCGAGAAATGATGCTATTCGGTACAGATAGATGCTTGCTGATGTCGTTCACAGTAGACTTCACTCACTTCAAGACGATAACCGATACCTTCTCAGGTTAAGCCGGCTTGGTTATGGGCGGATAACAGCCCAGTAACAAAGTGGTTATAATCAACGTTGGTATATATCTATAAGCTGATAGATGACCACCTCCTCTGTCCATTGTCTAAAATTTTGACACCCTCCGCTGATTGACCTACAATCACTCAACTATTTACGTCAATCACTGAACAGTATGACACCAGTTTTGGCAGACCCCAGCGCTGGGGAGGAATCGTCGGTATGAAGCGACTCTCAACCAATCAAATTCGTCAACTTTGGCTGGAATATTTCCAAGAACTCGGTCACGAAGTGGTCGAGAGCAGCAGCCTTGTGCCCAATAATGATCCCACATTGTTATTAACCAATGCAGGGATGAACCAGTTCAAAGATGTGTTTCTGGGGTTGGAGCAGCGGCCTTATAAGCGGGCAACCACCGCCCAAAAGGTGATGCGCGTCAGCGGCAAACACAACGACCTCGAAAATGTGGGGCCGAGCCCGCGCCATCATACCTTTTTTGAGATGTTGGGTAATTTTTCGTTTGGCGATTATTTCAAGAAAGAGGCCATCGAATTTGCCTGGCATCTGCTCGTGGAAGAGCTAGAATTGCCGCTGGAACGCCTCTGGTTTAGCGTCTATATCGATGATGATGAGGCAGAAAAACTTTGGCTCCAAGTTGGTGCCCCGCCAGACCGCGTGCTGCGCTTTGGGAAAAAAGACAATTGGTGGTCCATGGGCGATACGGGCCCCTGCGGCCCTTGCTCTGAAATCCACTATTATTGGGGCGATCTGAGCAAGCAGACTCCGGCAGGCGTCAACAAAGATGATGAGTACCTAGAGATCTGGAATCTCGTCTTTATGCAATACGACGCCAAGCCCGATGGCACGCTCCAGCCATTGCCCGCGCCCAGTGTAGATACTGGCTTGGGTTTGGAGCGGCTGGCGAGTATTTTGCAGGGGAAGGATAACAATTACGACACCGACATCTTCGTGTCGTTGATGGGGAAGATCCAGAGCTTATTGGGCCAAACCGACGAGCACCGTCAACAAAACTTGGCGCGCTACCGTGCCATTGCCGACCACAGCCGCGCCATCACCTTTTTGATCAACGATGGGGTATTGCCCGGCAACGAAGGCCGCAACTATGTCTTGCGGATGATCCTGCGGCGGGCCGCGCGCTTTGGCAAATTGCTCGGGTTCGAGCAGCCATTTTTGACCGAGATCGCCAAGATCGTCATTGAGGAGATGGGTGTTCATTACACCGATTTGCGCACCAATGAAGCCTTTATCTTACAGACGATTCGAGACGAAGAAGAGCGCTTCCACCGAACACTAGCCACTGGCTTAGGCTTGTTGGACGACTTGATGGCGCGGCTGCAACGGGAAGGTACCCAGACCATCCCTGGCCAGGAAGCGTTTCACCTCTGGGACACTTACGGTTTCCCAATCGATTTAACCCGCGATGTCGCGCAGGAACGGGGCTTCACCATCGACGAGGAGAGTTTCCGCCAAGCGCTCAACGAACAGAAAGAGCGCAGCCGGGCCAACACGGTCGAAAAAGTGGGCCAAGACCGCTCGATCTATGCCGAGTTGCTCGGGAACTTGCAGCGGCAATCGCTCGTTGAGGAAAGCGGCGTCCGCCATTTGATCTACGAAAATGTCGCCGAGGTGGATAGCAAAGTCGTGGGCTTATTGGTGGATGGGCAAATCGTCAACGAGGCCCATGCGGGACAAACCGTGGAAGTGGTCTTGCCCGAAACGCCTTTCTACGCCGAGAGCGGTGGTCAAGTGGGCGATACCGGGGAGATCTATTATTGGCCAGAGAATGTCGATGCGCCGGTTTGGTCGGTGCAGGTAACCGATACACGCCGCCGCATTCCGGGGCTGATCGTGCATATCGGCACGGTGAGCAATGGCACAGTGGCTGTTGGTGATCCTGCGCATGGGGCGATTGATACCGAACGCCGCTGGGACATCATGCGTAACCACACCGGCACCCACATTCTCCACGCCGTTTTGCGCGAGCGCTTGGGTACTCATGTCCATCAAGCTGGTTCGCTGGTGGCGCCCGACCGTCTCCGCTTTGATTTTTCGCACCCGCAAGCCTTGAGCCGGGACGAAGTGGCCGAGATCGAACGGGTTGCCAATGACATTATCTTGCAGAACTACCCGGTCAATACCCGCTGGACGACCTACAAGCGGGCGGTACAAGAGGGCGCGATGGCGCTCTTCGGGGAAAAATATGGGGACGAAGTGCGGGTGGTGAGCATTGGTGAGCCGGACGCCGAACAAGCCGACGACCGCCCCTTCAGCATGGAATTGTGTGGTGGCACCCATGTGGACAGCACTGCCGAGGTCGGCAGCTTCCGGATTGTGAGCGAATCGAGTGTCTCTTCAGGGGTACGGCGCATTGAAGTGTTGACTGGTCGCCAAGCCGAAGAGCTGATCGAAGAACGGTTTGCGCTGCTGGAGCGTAGTGCGGCCCGCTTGCGCACCCGACCTGAATTGCTAGAGCAAGCCACTCAACAATTGCAGGAACAGAATCAGCAGCTTCAACGGGAATTGGCGCAATTGCGCCAAAAGTTGGCCCAGCAAGATACACAAGCGCTGCTCGATCAAGCGATTGCAGTCGATGGGTTCTCGGTTTTGTCGGTAGCTGTCAATGCGGCCGATGTTGAAACCATGCGCAAGATGAGTGACTCGTTCCGCGACAAGTTGGGGAGCAGCGTGGTCGTAGTGGGCGCGGTGCTCAATGAAAAGCCAATGTTGGTCGCGGCGGTCACACCCGACCTGATTAACCGCGGATTGCACGCCGGGAATCTCGTTCGCGATGTGGCGAAGTTGATTGGCGGCAGCGGTGGTGGCCGTCCCAATATGGCCCAAGCCGGCGGCAAAGATCCAGAGCAGCTTGCGGCTGCGTTGGCCAGCGTGCCGCAGTGGGTCGAGAGCCACCTGCAAGCCTGATCTGTGCGTCCAATTCGTTCCTTTGGAGTTGCATGTTCGAACTGATTGAGGTAGATCCTACCGTTCGGGTAGAAGCTGTGCGTCGTCAATTAGCACAGCGCCGGAATCGGCAAATTTTGCTGGTGATCCCCAATGAATGGGGCGAATTAGACAACACTGCCCGAATGCGGTTGCTCCAGCGGCAAGCACAGATTCAGCGTTGTGAATTGGCATTGGTCACCAGCAATGAAGCAACGCGTAAAGCCGCCCGCGAACTGGGGATTCCCGTTTTTGCCCGTGTTGAGGATGCAGAAGGCCGAGTCTGGC
>CAZMRA010000230.1:0-8247 GCA_964568485.1 uncultured Caldilineaceae bacterium
CACCTTCACCCACTTGGGATCATCAAAGTCGACATAGGGCGGATCGTTGAAGGCAATGTGGCCATTCTCGCCCCAGCCCATCGCTACGAGATCAGCCGGATGGGTGCGCAAGAGATCTTCATACGCTTGGCAGGCGGCTTCGACATCCTCGACTTGGCTCGGCACTGGATAAAATTTGCCCGGCTTCACCTGGTCGAGAATATGGGTGCGCAAGAAGAGCGGGAAACTGGCCGGATGGTTGGGAGCAATGCCGATATACTCGTCCATGTGAAAGACGGTGATCTTGTCCCACTCGATGCCATCCAAGGCGCGCAGGGCATGCAAAAAGGTCAATTGCGAATTCCCAGTCGCCAGGATCAAATTGGCAGTGCTCCGCTCGGCAATGGCCTTTTGCAAGATCTCGCGGGCGATCAAGGCGGCGGCTTGGCCCAAGGCCTGCCGATCGGCGTAGATGCGCACAGGCAATTGCTCGACCTGTAACTGGCGAATTGGTTCTGGGTGGTTCATAGTCTTATCCCCTTGCTTAACAAAAAATTGATGAGTCGGTAGGGCCACAAGTATACAAGGAGAGCGCCAAGAGTCACTTGTTGGCCGAGCGCTGGGGAACGGGAGAACGCTGCCCAGACGCATGGACCTACCAGCTCAGTCGCCGCCCAACAGTTGCCCAGCGATGATCACCCGCCAGGCCTGAAAATCAGGCTCAAAGATGGCGATGTCGGCATCTTTGCCCGGCTCCAGGCTGCCTTTGCGGTCGGCTACGCCGATCACCCGCGCTGGGGTCAAGCTCGCCATGCGGATCGATTCGACCAACCCGATCCCGACTTGCTCGGTCAGCACGGGGATCATCTGGTTGAGCAGCGTGGTGCTGCCAGCAAAAGCGGTGCGATCGAGCAACATGCCCACGCCGTCACACACATCATATTCCAAGCCCCCCATGCGGAAGCGGGAGCCCTCAGGCAGCCCTGCACCGCTGGTCGCATCGGAGATAGCACAGAGGCGATCCGGGCCGAGGCTTTGGTAAGCGAGGCGCATCAACGTGGGCGGCAGATGTTTGCCATCCGCGATGATCTCGCCGGTGACCCGCGGATCGGTCAACGAGACTTCGAGCAGCCCGGGTTTGCGCCATGGGCCCTCGCGGATCGTGGTCGATTGGCCGCTCCAGAGGTGAATCATGTGGCTGAGCCCTCGGTCGATGGCGGGGAGCACATCTTCTTCGCGGGCGGAACTATGCCCAGCGGCGGCGACAAGGCCCAGCTTCACTACCTGCTCGGTCAGCTTGTGAGCGCCGGGCAATTCGGGCGCAAAGGTAAAGATGCGGATCACATCGTGGTAGGCGAGCAAGCGGGGCGGCGTGCCATCATCGGGGTTGCGGATGTGGGCCGGATCTTGGGCGCCACATTGGGCCAAGGCAAAGTAAGGCCCTTCGACATGCACGCCGAGCAAATTCGCTCCTTGGGGGCTGTCGGTTGGCGCTTCTTGCTGCCACTCACGGGCTAAATCCAAAACCGTCACCAGATTTTCGATCGCATCGGTAGCGGTGGTGGCGAGTAGACTGGTCACGCCGGCGCGGCCATTCGCAGCGAGGATCGTGGTAAAGGCCTCCACGCTGCCCTCGTTAAAGCTGTGGCCCCGCGCGCCATGGGTGTGAATATCGACCAGCCCCGGGGCGATCAAGCGGCCGCCCACATCGAAACGTGGGAGATCGGCTGGCAACTCGCCCAGCGGCACGAGCGCCTCGATCCGGCCCGCATTGACGAGCAGGCCATGCTCGGTCAGCAACGTAGTCGGCGTGACGATGGTGCCATTGACCAGGGCATATCGGTTGGGAAGCAATCCGTTCATGATGTTCTTTCGCAACTATAGCGTATGCAAATCTCGGACCGTGCTTGCATAGCCTGCGGATCAGCGCGCCAAGCAAGCCTGCGCCAAAAGGGTTTCCGCCACCTCCATGGTCTTGAGCGCGTCGGCAAAGTTGGATTCAGGTTGCACGCCCGCTTTGACGGCATCGATAAATTGGCGATTCTTAGCCTGAAACCCGGCAAAGACATAGAGTTGATCACTGCCCGCAAAGGTGCGTGTATCGAACTCAGTGCCTTGCGTGTCGCCATCGGCAAAGAGGCGGCCTTTGCCTTCGTGCTCACCCTCGGCGCAGATGCCCCGCCCGTGCATCTCCACCCGGAAGATGCGCCGGCCGCTCGTCCAGCTGTTGAGCATAAAGCCCGTCGCGCCGTTATCGAAGTGGAGTGTCGCCGCAATAAAATTGATGTCGGGCGTGCCGATGCGCTTGCAATGGCTCTCGACCGCCACCACTTCACTGCCCTCTGGCGCGCCGCACATCCAGCGCAAGGTATCAATGGCATGCACGCCGTCGTCCATCATGTGATCGCGGGCTTGCAGGAAGGGCCGCGGCTCACATTTGTAGAATTCGCAGACCGCGTGGACGAGCGGGCCGCGCGCCAAACATTGCTCGCGCAGATGGGCGATCATCGGGCAGGTGCGGCGCTGAAAACTGACTTGGGTGATCGAGCCGTGTTTATCGGCGAGATAGGCCAGGTTGCGCGCCTGGTGCAGGTTGATCCCCATTGGCTTTTCGATGCAGAGATTGAGCCCCTGCTGCAAGCACCAAACCCAAACATCGTAGAGGATATGAGGCTGCCCGATGGCGTACACGGCATCCGGGGCGACGTCCTCGATCATCTTGCGATAATCGGTGTAGCGGCCTTCAATCTCATATTTGTTGGCGGTGGTCTCCAGCCGCACCGGGTCGAGATCACAAACCGCCGCCATCTCGACATCATCAAATGCGGCCAGTGAGGGGTAATGGACGGTATTGGCCATGCTGCCGGCGCCAATCATGGCCACCCGGACTTTGGCTTTTTCTCCCATAGTTTCCTTATCCAAAATGATTTGAATGATGTGATGAAACCCACAACGTCCCCAGCATTGCGCTGAGGTTGGGCGTTGCGTTAACTTACTTGTGGCACAGCCCGCATCTGATCAATCGCTGCCCGGCTACGGCTCAGATAGGTGCGCAACTCTTCCAGCCCATATTCCTGCGCCAACTTGCGGGCACTCACGCCGGGTCGTTTGGCGCGCAACACAAACCACTGTTCCCGCTTGAGCCATTGCTCCAGCTCAACATCGTCGGCATGCTCGGCCAGGAGTTGATCCCGCTTGGCGAGGTTGAAATTCTCGTGGTAGATGCCGCGATCCAGATCGAGCGTAAAGCGGCTGATGTTCAGATCCTCGGCGGTTTCGTACAAAATCTCTTCGCCGGTGATGTCGTAGACAATGCAATCTTTGGTGTAAGTCGAGGTGACAATGGCAAAGTGATGATTGAGTGCATGGGCTTGCAGCGAGGTTCCTGCTGAGTAGGCACTGGGCCAGACCACCAACTCAGCCCCTTGATCAGCCAATGCTTGCCACACGGCCGGGAAGTTGACATCAAAACAGATGGCCAAGCCCAGCCGGCCAAAGTCAGTCTCGAAGACCGGCGGCGGATAGTGGCCGGGTGTCACCGGCGGTGTGAGATCATACTCCGACCAGTAGGGATAGATTTTGTCGTAGCAGCCCATGACGCGCCCCAAACGGTCGATCAACACCGCGCTGTTGAGGCGGCACCCATCAGCTAGGTGATCAATCGGGCAGACGATGTAGGTGCGATGGCGTTGCGCCAACTCACAGAGCGCGGTGACCGTCGGGCCGTCCAGCGGTTCGGGCTGGTTCTTATATTGCATATTCCACGTCTCGGGCAGGGCGATCAGATCCACCCCGCGCTGCCCTTCCGCATCCACGATAGGCAGAATCTCGGCCAAGGGTTTGTCATAAAAGCTCAAGCTGGTGATCCGCACGGAGCGACCGTAACCATGTTGCTGATCGAGCAGATGTTTGGCGCGCATGTTGGTTGGCTCTCTGGAATTCAACGCAAAATTGGGTAAAACCGCTACCGTCTCAAGCTGGAAGAACGGCGTATGATTGCCCGGGAGCGCCTCCCGTGAAGCTGTGGTCACTGTTCATGCGGACGAATGGCCATCGAGCGTTCATCCTTTGGATAGCGAATACAGGAAGCTGCTCAAACATTAGTTCCCGAAACTAGGCAGTTGATGCACAGTCTAGCATGGCAGCCAATCTTTGTCAATTGTATTGACAAACACCAAGACAAGACAGCCTCGAATTGACAAGGCGTCAATCTCATACTAAGCTTGGCAGCTTACAGGATTCCATTTTTGTTTATAGGCTTTACAAAGTAGACCACATGATGAATGGCGAACCTTCTTTTCTTCAACAGCGCGCTGGGCAACCCGAATTACTGCGCGAAATCAATCTCGCTCGTGCGTTCGAGATCCTCAAAGAGGCGCGCGTAATTTCTCGGCCGGAACTCGCCCAACGGATCGGCCTCAGCCGGGCCGCCATCGCCGTACTGGCTGAGGATCTGTTGCGGACAGGGGTCGCTCGCCAAGTTGGGTTGGGAGATTCGACCGGGGGTCGTCCGCCGGTCTTGCTGGAGTTCAATCCTCAAGCCGCGCTGGCCATCGGGGCGCGGATGCTGGACAACACCTGGAGCATTGTCATCACCGATCTCGATGCCCATTTGCTGCATACGGTGGATGTACCCATCAACGGGACAACGCCGCAAGCGGCGGTGCAGGCGCTCTGTGCCGGGGTGGCCACGCTCTTGGAAAAAGTGGAACGGGCGCATGTATTGCCAGCCATCGGCATTGGCACCCCAGGCTTGGTCGATATGCGCGCCGGTGTGATCAAGTCGGCGGTGGATGTCGGCTGGTTCGAGGTGCCCATCCAGGCCATGATCGAAGCCGAGCTGGGCATGACTGCCTTGATTGCCAATCGCAGTAAAGTGGGCGCCCTGGCCGAGCTGTGGTGCGATCCGCAGCCGGCCGCCAGCGAATTGATCTACATTTCGATTGGCACGGGCATCGCGGCGGGGATCATCCATGAAGGGCGACTCTATTTGGGGCCGAACTCGAGCGCCGGGGAGCTGGGTCACGTAACCGTGGTGCCGGATGGGCCGCTCTGCCCGTGTGGCAATCGGGGCTGTCTGCAACAAGTAGCATCTGGCCCGGCAATCGCCAATCGGGCGCGCGAATTATTGCGCACGACTGAGGAGAGTTCCCTACACCAATTGATGGGCGCGCATCCAGAACGGTTGACCGCCCAAGCTGTTTTTTCCGCCGCCGAGCAAGGGGATGCCACGGCCATGCAGGTGGTGCAGGAAGTGGCCCAACATTTAGGCGTCGCGATCAGCAGCTTGATCAACTTGCTGAATCCACAGCGGATTGTGTTGGGTGGGCCAGTTGGGCAAAATGCCGATATTTTGCTTGCACCATTGCGGCTGGAGGTGCAACGGCGGGCCATGGCCTATCCACTCTCGTTTGCCGAAATCACAGTCAGTCGGTTGGGGCCGCACGCCGGGGCGATCGGGGCCGCAGTGTTGGTGCTCCAGCGCGCCAGCGATTGGATCTTCAATGGTCAACGCGCAGCCACCAACAATGTATGAGTTTGCTCGCCTCGGTTCGTCTCCTCTACTCGGCCTGAAAATTCCCAATCTCTGCATTGGGCAGAGCGCGGCGCAGATCAGCCGTCCACAAGATCACCGCAGTGCCGCGCACCCCAGAACCAATCGAAACTTCGGCTTGGGCCAGCACAGTTTGATCGATCAAAACCCGCACGGGCTGTTTGAGCCCAAAGGGAGCCACGGCGCCGCGTGGGTAGCCAGTGACCCGCAACAATTCTTCCTCGCTAGCGAGTGTCAACCGCGACTGTCCCAAATGCGCACGCAACGCTCGCCATGAGACTTGGGCAGGCCCCGCAATCAACACCATTCCAAACTGTTCCTCCCCAAGGTGAAAGAGAAGACTGCGCACAATCTGTTCGGGTTGTTGACCGCGCTCACTAGCTGCCTGTTCCAGCGAATGCACGGGGCCAGCATGGCTAAAGAGCCGGAATGGGACGCCAAGGGCACTTAAGGCCTCAGCTACTGGTGGGTTTTCGTTCCCCAAATCAAACTCTCCTTACTGTATTGTATGGTTAACCACATCGATCACGATCCAGTCAAGCAGCTTCCTATACACTCATCCTCCTAATCAACTACACAATTTCAGGATAAGCACTCTCGTTTACGCAAAATCCTTACTATTGTTAAGGTTTCTACATTTTTCTTATAAACCGTATTCCATTCTCATTTGTGGCCAGCGAGAATTATCATCAAAAATTTTCAGGTCTTAACTTTTTGTTAATTGGAAACTTGACTAATCAAAACGGCAATAATTACTCCATCAAATAACCTAAATAACCTAAACATTTGTCGCAAAACCCAAAACTGATGGCCTATTGCGAACCCTTATCACTTACGATTTACTTACTACTGCATCTATTTCCCTTACATTTATGGAGACAGCTGTAAAGCGCGCAACTGTTCCTTGATTGGGGACTGGACTGCATTGCAACAGTAATCGTTTGAAAGGGGAGCCCCGATATGTGTAGTAGTCCATGCGACTTATTTTCGTTCATTTTACAAAAATACCGGAGATTGGCCCTAGTTTTGGCCATCTCCACATTTATGATTTTCCTCACACCTACCCTTACTCAAGCACAAAGTTGTGTCGCTGGCGCTTGTGTTGCTTCTGGCACCGATATTGCCAGTGTTGATACTCAGCGAAGTGAGCTATTAAATGCCCTGTTAGGGGGCCTGCTTGGTACTGAACTGAACCTCAGTGCCGGCAACTGGCAGGACCTTGCCCAAGGCAGCGTCAACTTGGATCTCTTGATCGATGAGTTGCAGGTTGAGCTTGGCGTGGGCACTCCTGGGGAAGTTCTCAATGCCGACATTACCTTACAACAGTTACTAACTGTAGCTGCCGATATCGCCCCGAGCAATGGGTTAGAAGTTGCCTTAAATACACTCGCCCTCAATCTTCCTCCAGGCACGATCCGCTTAGCCGACTTGCTTCAATTAGATCTGGCGACGGACAGCCTGAGCAATGTCGATCTGAACGCCCTGGACTTAGTCACAGGTGCCATCCAACTCTATAACTTCGAGAATCGCACCACCGCCGCCGAAATTGTCATTCCTGGGGCAGACCTGGGCTTAGCCAATCTCGGCACGATCACACTGCGGGCGATTGTCTTGGAAGCGCCGACCATCGTCTGTGGCGAGGCCGGCAGCACCTTCAATTCGGCTGCCATCCGCTTGGCAATTGAAGTGGATGGCCTAGGAGTGGATTTGGAGACAGGGGCAGTAGCTGGGTTGCTCGAGACTCTCCTAAGTCTTCTTGGTGCTGAGGTAGAGGTTTCCGCTGAATTAGCCAATCTCTCGCTCTATGTCGACGTGGCAAAGGGCACCGGTACGATTAGTGCCATCGACACGATCAATCAGATCGTGACCCTCAATTTGGACCCGAGCATCGCCAACATTTATCTCGGGAACATTCCTGACGGTTTATTTTTAGATCGCGAGCGTCCCTTAACGAACGCAGATGTAGGATTTGCCTCGATCGGTAGCGTTCATATTGAGGCTGTCATCCCACCGATCCTTTTGACTCCAGCTATTACTTTGATTGATGTCACAACTGACATTAATGCTCGCAGTTTTTCAAATGGCGGTAACCCCAGCGCTGTCAGCATCCCAGTGAGCGCTCCGTTTCCCCAGACAGTGCCCAGCTCAACCAGCAGCACCTATGTCGATAATCTCATCACGGGCTTGTTGACCAATCTTCAGCTAAATATCGACATCAACAGCTCAGGTGGCATTATTAACCCATTGGTAGCCGACCTTTTGAGCAACGTTGTCAACTCACTGGTAACCGGTATTACCAACTTGCTCAAGGATACCAATGGCGTCCTCGAACCGATTCTGAATGCTGTGCTCGGCGACTTGGTTGACCCGCTGCTCGAAGCGTTAGGCATCAAGCTGGGTACCATGTACGCCACCGTGTATGGCATCGCACAATCCTGCCCGGACATCACCGTTACGCCAACCACATTGGCCTTCCCGAATACGCTCATCAATACCTCAGCGGCGGCGCAAAATGTCACCATCAGCAATGATGGCACACTCGCGCTGAACCTGGGCACCATCACATTGGGCGGGCCCGGCAGCAGCCAGTTCACTATAAACAGCAACACTTGTGGTCCGACGCTAGCTCCAGGGACATCCTGCACTGTCAGCGTCACCTTTAGCCCCACCGGCATTGCTACCCACAATGCCACCCTCACTATCAACAGCGGTGA
>CAZMRA010000231.1:0-8245 GCA_964568485.1 uncultured Caldilineaceae bacterium
CAAGCCACGCCGCACAAAATCGACAAAACCGGGGAAGCGATTGAGGCCATGCGAAGCCACACCGACCAAGCTATTTTCAGCAAAGATGGCTGCACACTGCTCCGCACGCTCCGGCGTAAAACCGTTTTTGCGCAAAACTCGCCCAAACTCGGCCCGCATCTGCTCGTAAGGCACCCTCATGTACGCAATCCTCTCGTCGAGTAAGCCAAAAAGTACTTGTTAACCACAGATTCCACAGATGACAAGCAAAAATCTGTGTAATCTGCGCAATCTGTGGTTGAAGTTCACATTCGGCCTGGCTTTATTCTTTCCAGGGCAGCGGCACGCCTAAGCGCTTGCTGGCCGCGATCGCGTTCTGCTGCTCCATTTCGCCGTAGCGGATGCCCTCACGGCGGTGGATCTCCATGATATCTTCTTCGACGGCCCCGGGCAAGCGCGCTAGATCATTGCCGGGCATGGGGCGATAATGGGTTGCCACATCGCGCACCAAGCGGTCGGATTCAGCCCGGAAGACATCTTCCGGAACCACGCTGCCCACGTTGATCGCCAAGATCATGCCGCCGTGACGGGCGCCCGGCCAGCGATTCCAGCTCTCGTCCGACAGGGTAAAGCCGGTCAAGCCACCGCCGAGTAGGGTTGCCACAGCGCCGTAGCCAATGCTCTTGTAAAATGCTGCGGGGATCACGGAAAAGAGTTCTTCGTATTCAGGCCCGCGCTGTAGATCGGTCAGGATACAAGTGGCCGCATCTAGCACGACAGGCGCTTCTTCCCCGCCGGGGATGGCAAAACAGATGGGCGGGTTGCCAAAATAGCCTAAGTGCGCATTCGGATTATTCTCGGGGCCGCCACCGTCGGTCTTTTGTTGCCCTTGATTGCGATATCCTTGCACTGAGAAGCCAATGCAGCCTTCCTCCATACAGATCCGGGCATAGTGACCGGCCGAACCATAGTGGCCGATGTAGCGCACCAAGCCCATGCCGATGCCCACTTCTTTGGCCTTGGCAATGGCGTGGCGGGTGGCTTGGACCATTGGCCAGTAGCCCAATGTACCATCGCCCTCTAAGACAACGGCGGTAGGCGTTTCGTGGACCAAACGAATGTCGGGTTGCGGATTCAGCTTGCCTTCGGCAAAGGCGAGCGTATAGTTGTTGACCGTGCGGGTGCCATGGCTGCGTACGCCCCGCAGATCCGAGTTGACCAGCAAGCGGCTGATGGTGGCGGCGTGCTCATTGCTCAACCCTACTTTTTCGAAGCAGGTGGTGACAAATTCCAGTAACGCATCCTCTTGGACGCGCACAAATTTCTCTGGCGGACGATTCATACAAATTGCTCTCTTGCTCAGATTCAAATGGTTTCGGAAAAATATTATGGGGGTGGGGACTCTTAACAGGCCCATTGTAGAGCGAATGAGATAGGCTGTCAAAGGGGTGCGTCGTGGACAAGCGCTGGTGTTGTGTGTCGCACTTTGTGAACGCTGGCTCTATCTTGAACTATAGCAGCGGTTGGATCTCCCAGGCAGAATAGCAGCAACGAACAATTGGAGAATCGAGCTTGCAATGGCCAAAAAATCAACCAAACCCGTAAAACCCGAAGCGCAACCAGAGCAACCGCCACCACCTGAGCAACAACTGGGGGATACGCCAGTCGCGCCGTGGGAGATGCCGACGCCCGCTGAGAAGGCCGCGGCCCAACCGGTGCGCGAGGCCTTGCAAGAGGCCCTCAATGAGGTAGATTCGCCCGCCAAAGCCGAGCAAGTGCTCGATGAGTTAGAAAGTACGGTTGCCGAAGAGACGGTTGGTGATGTGGTCGATAGTGCACCTGCTCCGGCTAGCGCAACCGAGGCCGCGCAGCAAGTGCAAGAGGTGGTGGAAAGTGCGCCCAGTGGCGAATGCGCGGCGGCCGTACTGAAAGAGACGGCGCGGGTGGTTTCCGGCACGCAAGGCCGCGAGCGCGAAGTGATTGCCGAAGCCGCCCAAGAGATCCTCAATCCGCAGCAGCAGGGCGAACCCGCAGCGGCGCAAGAAAAGCAGCGCAAATATCTGCGCCAAGCCGTGCTCAAGCGGCTTCAGCCCTTGGATGCACTGGATGCAGAGATCTTTTTGAGCATCAATCACCTGCCCCATCCGCGCTTCTTGAACCGCTTTTTCTACACCATCACCTACGTGTTTACCGGCGGCGTCGCTTGGTTGGTATGGATGGCTGCGATCATCTTATTCAACCGACCTTTGGGCTTGCGTATTGCCCGCAATAGTGTGGCTCCGCTGATCTTGGCGACGAGCATCGTGGAGTATCCGATCAAAGCCTATTTTCGCCGCCGCCGACCATTTATCACGATGATTCAAGCCATTGTGATTGGCAAAAAACCAGGAACGTGGTCCTTTCCGTCGGGGCATTCGGCCACGGCCTTTGCTGGTGCTTGGCTGCTGAGCCATTATTTGCCCAAGTGGCGCTCCCTGTTTTATACACTGGCCAGCCTCGTTGCCTTCTCGCGCATCTACTTGGGCGATCATTATCCGGGCGACGTCGTCTCCGGCTCCGTGAGTGGTTGGCTGCTCGCCCGCTTCTTTCATCGACTCCCCTGGCCCTGGAAGCAAGCCAAACCAGGCAAGTAGGGCACCCCTGCACTCCCCCTGTATCCACACCCTAGCCTCAGCGTTATCTCCGCGCACTGCTATTGCAGATACGCAAAACGGCTAAAGAGATTCACCTCTCTGTAAAAAAAGAGTATAATGAGCGGCAACTGTGAAGCCATCTCAAAAGCGATTCTTGTTCGTCTCTGTGCGTCTACGCCATGGGCCTAGCCCGGAGATTGCGCGAGAAGTGCTCGATGTGTCGTTGAGTCGTTCTTTTCATCCCTGTGCTCTCCAACCGTTGGGTACCTCACCCTCATAAAGGAAGTGGCTGCTGCTCATGACCGATTTTTCTGACCGTATTCCCATTGGCTTGTGCATTTTTGGCATTGCCTACACCGCTGGTTTTACCGGCAACTGGCAAGAGCGGACCGATGGCAAACCGCTCAGCCCGACCGAATTCCTCGAACTTGCTGCCCGTCTTGGCTTGAGTTCCGTCGAAGCCCCACCCCGCTACATCGATACCAACGAAGATGAACGAGCCCTGGCCGCTTTTGTCGAGCGCGCGCAGGAATTGGGGCTGGACTTTGTCTTCGCGGGGCCACGCATTGAACTGGAACCTTTCCGCAAAGCATTTCCCCAAGCCAAGCTGCTCGGCGCCAAAACCATCCGCTGCGTGATCAGTGGCGTGCTCTGCGGCGATCGTCGGCCGATTGGCGGCTTGGAAGGCTGGCAACGCCATCTCGATGCGACAATCCAAACGCTTAAAGAGATTGCCCCCATGGCCGAAGACCATGGCATTCGCATTGGGGTCGAGAATCACCAAGATGCCACGTCGGCCGACTTGATCCGCTTGTGCGAAGAAGTGGGCAGCCCCAATGTGGGGATCACGCTCGACACGGGCAATCCCTTGGCCGTGGGTGAGGATCCGGTGATCTTTGCCGAGAAGATCCTGCCCTATTTGGTGCACGTCCACCTGAAAGATTACCGGATGGCGGCCACCGAGGAAGGCTATCGGCTCTTCCATTGCCCCATCGGCTCCGGCGTGGTGGACTTCCCCGCGCTCTTCCGCCTCTTCAAAACCAAGCCCGATGTGCGCACCCACATTGAAATGGCTGCGCTCGGGGAACGCCACATCCGCATTTTGAGCGATGAATATTGGGCCAATCTGGACCCAGAGCGCAAAATGGCCGACATGCTCCCCGTCTTGCGGCGCTGGCAAAATGCCGAGGTCGATGTCGAGTGGCGCACGCCGTGGGAAACCGGCGATGAGGCGATCTTGCCGCAATGGGAGATGGAACGCTTGCTGGAAAGCGTTGACAACATGCGGCGCGTGGTCACCGGTGCTTGATGCACGCTGTTCAGCGGTCAACGGTGCATTGACCGTACGCATTGGGCGTTGAACCTGTAGTATTCATCAGGGAGGAACTATGAAGATCACAGATATTACCGTCTTTCCGGTGTGGGGTGGACGGCGCAATTTTCTATTTGTGGTAGTCGATACGGATGAAGGCATTTACGGTGTAGGCGAAGCAGGGATTGTCAATCCGGCGGTGGCTGCGGCAGTGGAGCACTTCAAGCCAGTGCTGATTGGCGAAGACCCGATGCGCATCGAACACATCTGGCAGGTGCTCTATCGCGGCGGCTTCTTCCCGGCGCAGCGCATTCTTGGCTCGGCCATCTCGGCCATCGACATTGCCTTGTGGGATATTCTGGGCAAGGCACTTAATGTGCCGATCTATCAGTTGCTCGGCGGCAAAGTGCGGGATAAAGTCCCGTGCTATCCCCACAATGTCGGCCACGCCATGGAGATCGAACCGTTGGTCGAGTCGTGCTTGCAGACCAAGGAAGAGGGCTGGAAGTTTGTACGCTGGGGTTTGCCCAACGATGGCGAGATCTTGGAGCCGCGCCAGTCGATCTTGACTGCGATCAAGCAGATGCAGGCCGTGCGCGAAGCCGTGGGTGACGAGATCGAGATCACCTTCGACGTGCATACGCGGCTGGATCTGCCCGATGCGGTTTGGCTCTGCCGTGAGGTGGAGCAATTCCGCCCCTACTTCATCGAAGATCCCTTGCGTTCGGAAAACCCCGATTCGTTCAAGACACTTCGCCCGCGCGTGCATGTGCCCCTGGCCGCGGGTGAACAATTCAGCTCGAAGTGGGAATTCCGCCAAATGATCGAAGAAGAGTGGATCGATTATGCGCGCATCGATCTCTGCATCTGCGGCGGGATCACCGAGTCACGTAAGATTGCCAACTGGTGCGAGACCCACTACATTAAGTTAGTAACGCACAACCCACTGGGGCCGGTCTCGTCGGCGGCCTGTCTGCAACTGAACATGGCCACCTCGAATTTTGGCGTCCAAGAGCAGCCGCGCAAACCCAGCGAAATGTTGCCCGAAATTGTCCCGGTCTACCCCGAATGGCAAGATGGCTATCTGCTCCCGCCGGATCGCCCCGGCCTGGGCATTGAATTTGATCGCGAAGCAGCGCGACGTCACCCCGCGCAAGAGCAATGGCGGCGCACAAATCTGCGCCGGTTGGATGGTTCTTTTACAAATTGGTAATTCATTCGACAGGTGCTAATGTCACAGATGGTACGATTGTCTGCCATCCATCAGTACTTGTCCGTCGTCAAAAACAAGTGAGCAAAGAGTATGACAACATCAAAAATTCGAGTTGGTTTGGTTGGCGTGGGCGGTATTTGCAGCGCTGTCCACTACCCAGGTCTCGCCCGGATTGCGGACGCCGAAGTCGCGGGCATCTGCGAGCCGAATGACGCGTTACGGGCGCAGCGGCAAGCAGAGTGGGGCATCGACAAGGCGTATGCCGATAGCGAGACCTTTTTCCACGAAGTCAAGCCCGATGCCATTGTGATCGCCACCCCGAACAAGTTTCATCGCGAGCTGATTCTGGAAGCCTTTGCTAATGGCTGCCACGTCCTCTGCGAGAAGCCGCTGGGGATGGACTATGCCGAAACCGTAGAACTGTACAATGCGGCCAAGGCTGCCGGTGTGGTCAACATGATGGCCTTCACCTACCGCTTTGTGCCCGGCATGAACTTCTTGCGCCACCTCGTCCACAGTGGCGAGCTCGGCGAGATCCGCCACGCCCGCTTCCAGCGCCTGCAAGACTGGGGCGAATTTGCCATTGGCTGGCGTCAGTACAAAGAATTCGCCGGTTCGGGCGAATTGGGCGACATGGGCATCCACCGCATCGACTTCGCCCAAGATCTGCTGGGGCCGATCACCGCGGTTTGCAGCGCGACCCGACAGTGGGAAGAGCGCACCCGCACGGCCGATGGCCAGACCGTACCCCGCCAAGATGTGGAAGATTGGGTGGCGTGGATTGCCGATTTTGCCAGCGGTGCGACCGGCGTCTTTGAAATGGGCAAATTGACCAAAGGCTACGGCCCCGGCGGCGATCATGATCTGGCCGAGATCAACGGCACCAAAGGCTCGGCGGTCTACCGGCTGCACACGCCTTACGAAGTTTTGATCGCCAAAGCCGGCCGCGGTGAGGCCTATCAGCCCGTTGAAGTGCCCGATGAATTCAAGAAGCGCCCTGGTTCGCCGCGCACTCCTGGGGAAGGTGATCCGGCACGCGAATTCCGCTACGACCAAGCTTGGGAATTCATCAGCGCCATTCGCGAAGGGCGCGATTCAGTGCCTTCGTTCTATCATGGGATGCGCGCCCAAGCCGTTGCTGATAGCATTTTGCAAGCAGCCGCTGAACGGCGTTGGGTGGACGTGCCCCAATGAGTTCTACCGCCCAAGCGGAACGACATTTACCGGTCGAGCGGAACACGGCAACGCCGCCAGCCGCTCGGCCCTCCAGCGCGGCGGCCCGGCGGATCCTCATCAGCTTGATCTTTCCAACCATGCTGATGCCGTTGATCGATTCAACGATCCGCGTGGCGCTGCCCATCATGCGCAGCGATTTCGAGCTGCAAGCCGATGTCACGGCCTGGATCGATGCTGTCTTCACCCTGCCCTTCATGTTGCTGATGCCGATCTATGGGCGATTGAGTGATGGGATAGGCAAACGACGGTTGATGCTGCTCGGCGCGCTGATCTTTACCTTGGGCACGGCGCTGACCAGTCTGGCGCCCACTCTTTCCCTGCTGATGGTGGGGCGGGCGATCCAAGGCGTGGGTGTTGGTGGCATGATGCCGCTGAGCATGGCGTTGATCGCAGCCAGCTTTGCACCGCAAGAACGGGGCAAAGCGCTGGGCACTTGGAGTTCGGTAGGGCCAGTTGTGGGGTTTGTTGCCCCGCTTGCTGTCGGTTTTGTGGTGGATCACTGGGGGTGGCGGGTTGCCTTTGTGCCCTCGTTGCTGCTGGGCGTTGTCGCCTGGGTGGCCGTAGCCAAAGGCGTGCCCGCTGGCCTGACCCAGATCAAGCCCAATTTTCTGCGCACCTTTGATTGGGTGGGTGCGCTGCTCCTAAGTTTTGCACTGACCACGTTGATCGTCTTCCTCTCCAGTCGCCCGATCACCGGCGTGCCGCCACTGCAGGATTGGCGCTTGTTGGTATTGACGGTTTTATGTGTGTGGGGATTTCTGTTCTGGGAACGGCGGCATCCGCAGCCGTTTGTGGAACTGGCGATCTTTCGGAACCGCATGTTCAGCCTGGCTTCCTTTTGCGCCATGGCGCGGATGGTGATCATGGCAGGGCAGGGCTTTCTGGTTGCCCTCTATCTGGCCGATGTGCGCGGCTTTGGCGCGGCCCAGATCGGTGGCATCACGATGTGCAGCGCAGGCGCCATGGTGCTGATTGTCCGTTTTGGCGGGCAAGCAGCCGATCAATGGGGCAGCCGTTGGCCGTCGGTCATCGGCTTGAGCGTGCAAGGCTCGGTGATGGTCATTCTGGGCTTGCTGCCGGTCACGACGCCGGTTTGGGTGCTGGCCCTCGTTTTGGTCTATTATGGGCTAGGTGCTGGACTAGTCTTGGCGGCGCTGCACCGGGCCGCCCTCGGGCACGTAGCTGATCAGCAAATGGGCATGGCCGCTGGCCTCTACAGTATGAGCCGCTTTGCTGGGGCCGCAGCTGGCACCGCACTCGGCGGGGTGATCTTGCAGCAGGCGTTTGACCGCGGCCTCTCCTTGATCGCTGCCTATCAAGTCACCTTTCTGATTTTTGCGTTGCTCGCCTCGACGGGGATCATCGCTGCCTTTGGCCTGCACGAATCCTAACTATCTTAAGGCTGCTGGGTGGCGGGGAGTGGTTTAGTCCCTCCCCTTCGAGACATTTTTGCGCTGCCCAGCAGCTGACTATCCTTCCTGTTAAATCATTGGAGAGAACCGAATTATGTACGTGATTATTGCCCCGATCCAGATCAAAGAGGGCTATAAAGAGCAATTTATCGAGGCCATGTTAGACGACGCCAAAGGCTCGTTCTACAACGAACCGGGTTGCCTGCGCTTCGATGTGATCCAAGATGCGGTCGATCCCAATCGCATTTGGCTTTATGAAATCTATGTGGATGAAGCCGCGTTCCAAGCGCACCAGCAAGCCCCGCACTTCCTCAAGTGGCGCGAGACGGTCAAAGATTGGCGGGCTGAGAATGTGCTGCAAGGTGCTGGCCGGGGCGCATACAACATCTGGCCTCCAGACGAGGAATGGAAGTAACACAATCGTGCAGGACAAGCAGCGACCCCCTGCTTGTCCCCTGAT
>CAZMRA010000232.1:0-8241 GCA_964568485.1 uncultured Caldilineaceae bacterium
CATATTGACGAGAAAGGCTTTCTCTATACTAAGCCGATTGGCGGCTGGGATCCGCAACAGTTGATCGGTCAACGGATGACGATCTGGAGCAAAGAGGGCCCCATCCCCGCCGTGATTGCGCGCAAGGCAATCCATCTGTTGAGCCAAGATGAGCGCAACAAAGTTGTCAAGCTTGAAGATCTTTGGCTGGACATCGGGGCGAAGGACAAAGAAGAGGCCGCCAGTCTCGTGCGGATCGGCGATCCTGTGACCCTGGAATTGGGCTATCAGGAAATGCGCAATGGCCTGGCCAATGCCCCGCACATGGACAACATCACCGGGGTATGGACGGTTATCGAAGCCTTGCGCCGAGCGACGGCTCAGGGGTTGCGTGTAGCGGCCTATGCCGTTTCAACCGTCCAAGAGGAGATCGGCTTACGCGGGGCGCACACCAGCACCTTCGGCGTGGATCCGTATATCGGCATCGCAGTGGATGTGACCCACGCTACCGACTGCCCGACCATCGACAAACGGCAAGAAGGGGACATCAAGCTGGGCGCCGGTCCGGTGATCGAACGGGGGCCGAATGTCAATCCGCGCCTCTTCGATCGCTTACTCGACACCGCAACCGCGGCTGGTCTGCCCTACCAGATTGCAGCCCATAATCGGGGTACCGGTACCGATGCCAATGCCATTCAGCTGAGTCGCGCCGGGGTGGTGACTGGGTTGATCAGCATTCCCAATCGCTACATGCACAGTGCGGTTGAGACCATTGCGTTGGATGATATTGATCGCGCCGCCGATCTGTTGGCGGAATTTTTGGTTGGCTTGAGCGGTGAGGAGGATTTCACACCGTAATGCTGAGATGGGAGACGAAAAACGAGGCACTAGCACCGTCTATCGTCCCCCATCTAGCTCCATCTACCAGGGCACCTGCATCCCCAATTCTTGGGCAACTTCTTCTAGCCGTTGTTGATGCGTCGCGCTAACGGGAATACCCTCTACGCTAAACTTGCGTCTACGGACTGCCTCAATCCCACCTGGCAGCAAGCTCTCCTCAAAACCGGGCAGTGGCTTTAATTTCTTGATCATCCGCACA
Organism: uncultured Caldilineaceae bacterium; assembly: GCA_964568485.1. Lineage (GTDB taxonomy): Bacteria > Chloroflexota > Anaerolineae > Caldilineales > Caldilineaceae > CFX5. The sequence goes on from CAZMRA010000232.1 coordinate 1,079, forward strand.
TATTCGTCCATCTCATACTTGAATTGTTTGGGATCCATAAAGAGGTCGATGCGGAAGGCCATCACCAGCGAACCCTGATTGGCGCCAGCATAGGTGCGCGTGGAGCGATTGGTGTCTACCGGCACACCGGCCAAGAATCCACCCCACGATTGGCAGATCGCACCCATGCCCAGAGCGCGGAAGGCGCTGGCTGGCGCCAGGCGAATGAGTTCCTCGAGATGGGGCGAAGATTCATAAAAGTCTGATCGTGCGCCGAAGTCCAGCAAGAGTGATTCCTCTTCGCCCGCCGGAGAGCTAAACGACATCGGTGAGCCACCAGCGGCGTTCAGGATCGACTGCCCCGGCTCCAGCATCAATTGATGGCCCGACGTGACATAACAGAGCAGATCGTGCGGCAGCGTCATGCGCGAATAGAGGCCGGCCGCGCCAAAATGGCCGTGGTTGCGCGTCAGCCCAATCGCGATCCCTTGGCTCTTGGCCTTTTCGATCATGATCAGCGTGGCCTGATACGAGGCGAAATAGCCGAGGCCACCATCGCCATCCACCAGCACACTGACTGGCGTTTCTTTGGCGACGTGTACATTCGGCTGGTTGTTGAGGATACCATCGCGCAATAAGCGGGCATAGGTCGCCATTTGGATGGTACCGTGACTAAAGACGCCACGCAGATCGTTGGCGGTCAGCAGCTCGGCCAGCAATTCGGCTTTGTCCTCAGGCAGGCCCACGGTTTTGCCCATCTCGGCAATAAAGGTCTGCATCGCTTGGTGGGGCACACTGATAAAGGTAGAGGGTGGAAGATTCATAAGTAAGGGTTCTCTAGATATTTTGTAATGATTTTAGCCACAATGGATGGGGTCATTCGGTTGTCGAAGTCGTGACCGGAAGTGCGCACGAATGACCAAACTTGTAGTGGCTTCCGGTTGGATGCAGTATAAGCCAAGCATAGTGACTTCATCAAGACGGCCGATTTTGCTGATCGCGGCTTCCCCAAAGCTGCTCATCTCTACTACAATAGTTCAGCACGTGAATTGATCTCCCTGCACTTGTCTACAATCGAATTAGGAGGAACCGAATGCTCCCACGCCTCAACCGGGCCATCGAATTATTGGCGCAAGACCAACCGATCTACTATGTGGGCGGCCACACGGGCCATGTGCTTACTTATGAGCAGGGGCTGGCCGATGCTGGAACCTGGGCGGACTATATCAATGTGGGCATGGAACATGGTGCGTTTAATATGGCCGGGCTGGATGAATATCTCGCTGGATTGTTGGCGGGTGGCCCGACGCGCAGCGGCCATCGTATGCCTACGGTGATCGTCGAAGCGCCCGTCGAAGGGGTTTCTGCGGAGATTGTCCGTCACAACGCCTGGCAGTTTCGCCAAATCTTGGCCCGCGGGGTTCAGGGCATTTTGCTCTGCCAAGCCGAGACGCCCGAAGCTGTGCAAGCCTTTGTCGAAAGTTGCCGCTATCCGATCAACCGGATCGGCGTTGGCGCGGGGTTAGGGCCGGGCACACGCGGCGTCGGCTCCGAACCAACTGCGGCCAAAGTATGGGGCATGAGTCGCGATGAGTATTTACGCAAAGCAGAACCATGGCCGCTCAACCCGGAAGGGGAATTGCTGCTGGGCGTGAAGATCGAATCAGCAGCGGCGTTGCCCCGCATTGAGGAGATCCTCAGTGTACCGGGGATTGGTTTTGCCGAAATGGGGCCGGGGGATCTCAGTTTGTCGCTGGGCTATTTCCATCGCCCCGATCCATTCCCACCCGAAATGGAAGAGGCGCGGCAGCGCGTGCGTGCGGCCTGCCTCAAGCATGGCATCGCTTTTTTGGAGACTGCCACGCCCGAAGATATTACCCAGAAGATCGACGAAGGTGCCCGCGTCATCGCTGGGCATCGCGAAGATACAGCGCAAGTGGGGCGGACCTATACCAAACGCACCATGCCGGTGTAGACTGCAACCATTAGCAAATGATCCTTAATCGATCACGACCCCGGCGTGACTAAGTACCTACTACGAAAGGAAATCCAATGACTGTTCCGACACTTCGTCTCAACAATGGCCTCACCATTCCACAAATTGGCTTGGGTACGGCTTCCCTCAACGATGAACAGATCGCACCGGTAGTCGTGACCGCGATCGAAGCAGGGTATCGTCATCTTGACACTGCTTTTCGCTATCTCAATCAACGGGGCGTGGGCAAGGGCGTGCGTGACAGCGGCATTGCGCGCGAGGAACTCTTCATCACCACCAAGTTGGATGGTGAGTTTCAGGGTAACGATAAAGCCATCGCCGGTTTGGATGAATGTCTGCGCCAGTTGGATATGGACTATGTCGATCTGTTGCTGATCCACTGGCCGCTGCCGCAGCGCGATGAGTACATCTCTACCTGGAAAACCTTCGAGCAGCTGCTGGCGTCGGGCAAGACTCGCTCGATTGGTGTATCCAACTTCAAACCGGCGCACTTAGAGCGGCTCATGGCCGAAACGAGCGTCCGCCCGGTTGCCAACCAAATTCAGCTCTGCCCACGTATCACTCGTCCTGACCATGTGACATTCAACCAGGCACATGACATCGTGACCGTGGCCTGGAGCCCGTTGGGGCCAGGCACGGATCTGCTGCGTGATCCGCTACTTGTCAGCCTCGGCGAGAAGTATGGCAAATCCCCCGCGCAGATTATCTTGCGTTGGTTTGTGGAGCAGGGTATTGTCGCAATTCCGCGCTCATCAAATCCGGAACGGCTGGCACAGAATATCGATATCTTCGACTTTGCGCTCACGAACGAGGATGTTGCTGCCATCACTGCGTTGGATACTGGGGAGCAGAAACGCGTCGATTCGGACAAAGGCGGGCATTGATATAGGTGTACACGTGGCGGCCCATCTGTTTACCTAACCATTGGCTTGCAAGAAAGTCGTAATTAGCGATATATCGTGATGCTGATTTGACAGTCGTTTTGATAACATCTATAATAATAAGTATTGCGATATATCGTGATAATAACGTAGATTTTGTATAAGCCAGGAGAAGAAATTTATGCGTAAACGACATCTATCTGAGATGGGGGTAGGCCGCGAGCGGCACAGTGAGTTTGGTGGCCGCAAGCATGATCGACGTAGTCGGCGCGGGCGCGTCCGGCGGGGTGATGCTCGCTATATCTTGCTCGATGCCTTGCGTGATGGGCCGAAGCACGGCTATGAGATCATCAAAGCGCTGGAAGAGCGCTCCGCTGGTCAGTACGTGCCTAGCCCCGGTACCGTCTACCCTACGCTGCAGTATTTGGAAGATCAAGGGTTTGTGCGCTCCACGCAAGAAGCCGAGCGGCGTATCTATCAACTGACCGAGGCGGGGCAAGCTGAGCTGGAAGGGCTGGCCGAACAGGTGAATGCCTTTTGGGAACGGGTGACCGGGCAAGAGGTCGGCAAGGGAGGCCAGCACGAGCTTGGCTTTCTGCAAGCCGAACTCGAACACCTCAACCGCATTGTGTGGACTGGGCTGCAAATGACCAACGCACAAGGCCAGGAGGAAACCATTCGCCAGGTACGCGCAGCCGTGGAGGAATGTCAACAGAAGGTCCGCGAGATTATTTCTGCGGGGCAAACGTCCTAAAGCTTAATCAGACCGACCATCACTTCGCGTGAGTAACAAAAAGGCCGATCGTTCAACGGAACGTCTGGCCTTTTTTGTTTGAATTTGTAACCTATTGGGCGCAAACCGTGCACAGCAGTTAGCAAAAGGCTGAGCGCTCTGGGAACGCCCAGCCTTGCGATTATGCCAGCTCAGCCATCCATTCGCGAATGACTTGGGCGTGTTGGGGCAGTGCAATCTCCGGGGCCTCAATCTCCGGGTGCCATTTCTTTTCCCATTCGGCGCTTAGGTAGCCCTGATAGCCCTCGCGATGGAGCAATTGGATCACCTCTTTATTGGGGACTTCGCCCTGGCCCATTAGCACCAATTGCCAAGTGCCATCTGGCTTGAGACGCCCATCCTTGAGATGAATATGGGCCGTGCGTGCCCCAATCAAGCGCCATGTATCTTCGAGCGATTCGCCCATGCGGAAGGGGTGATGCACATCCCAGACGACCTTGAGGCGGTCGTGCGGCACTTGATTGATCACCGCTGCTACTTCTTGGCCCCGACAGAACGCGTCGTGGGTTTCGAGCAGAATGGTAACCCCATATTTTTCGGCAGTGGGTAACGCCGCGCTGAGCCCTTCGGCTACCCACGAAATCGTCTGCTCCAAGGTCCCACCCTCGAGTACATTACCGCCAAAGGTGCGTACGTAGGGGACACCAAGATCATCAGCTAGCTCGATGTAGCGCTCCAGATCGTTGACATTTTTCTGACGTTCGGCCGCGTCAAGGGCAGAAAAACGGGTCGAAAGCCCCAGCCCAATGATTTCGACACCAGTCTGCGCCATCACTCGTTTGATGCGCTGGCGTTCTTCTGCGGACAAATCCGCCCGGATGATCTCGCCATCCAATAAACGTACTTCGAGCGCGCGATAACCATTCGCCGCGGCGTGTTCGGCGGCTTGTTCGAGTGTCCAATCGGGGCAACCGAGTGTACTCCAGGCGAGTGGATAGAGGTCGGCCATGGTTTATTTCTCCTGAATTACAGAGTCCAATGAGTAAAGGGTCAGCGACAGACATCTACGCCTGATTACCAAATTTCTTGGGGCAATGGGCAGAGCCGGTGACACTCTTCTTGTAGCCAGATGACACGACGCACACTCTCTGGTGTGATCTGGAGTGGTGCACCCTGGCGAATGGTCGCGTACAGGTCGTGATAGAAGGCAGCATGACCCGGCGAGGTGTCGTTGGCGATGTCCCAGCTGTCCTCTTGCCAGGTAAGTGTGTCTGCGTTATAGCTGCGGTTTGGTGTGGGCTGAAGATCGAGTTGGCGAGGGGGCTGGTTTGCCCAATCTAACCACTTCCAGCGCAACTGCCGGGTGTTGCCAGCCAACCCTCCCTGAGTGCCCATCACAGTCCAGGTATCACCAGGGAACGCCGCACAGCTGCTGAGCTCAATATCGATCGTCGGGGCGGAGGGTCCCTTGATCATGATTTTGACATGATCGTCCGCATCGCCCAGGGTGAGGGTCCGGTCCAAATGGCAAAAGACCGTTTCGGGATAGGCGTCGCCAAAGAGTTGCAAGGCCATATCCAGAAAATGGGGACCGGTATTGTTGAGGCTGCCGCCGCCAAATTTTTGTAAAGTCTGCCAGTCCCAGCGCCGACTAAAACGCGACTCGGTAAGGCGAATCTGCACAATGCGCCCCAGGATGCCCGAACGAATCACCTCACGTACTTTGACGAAGTCTGGGTGATAACGGCGTTGTTGAAAAATCGACAAAACGTTGCCTGTGCTCTTAACCGCCTCGATCATCCGGTCGGCGTCGGCGAGTGAGGTCGCCATCGGCTTTTCGCAGACAACGTGCTTACCAGCATTGAGCGCAGCGATGGTAGCATTCGCATGCAAATGGTTAGGCAATGAGACCACGACTAGATCGACGTTGGGGTCGGAGAGCAATTGTTCGTATTCGGTATAGGCCTGGCACTGAAAGCGGTCAACCGCTTCTTGCCGACGAGCCGGGTCGGCATCAACGACAGCGACGACTTGATATTGCTCGGTTAAGGGCGCGAGTAAACGGGCGTGAATATCCCACCCGCTGCGTCCCAAGCCGGCAATCCCTACCCGAATTGCTGCTGAGTTCATTGATTTCTCCTAATTTTCGTTTCGAAGGCTTTTGGTTAGCTGCATTCTAACGAGAATTGGCCCATCACGCCAACTGCCTGTTTGATAGATCGCACGTGGGTCAAGCGGTTTGGAAGATAAATTCGCTGGCCCGGCGGAGTACCAAGACGGCTGCCCCAATGGCGCTGGCATCGTTGCCCAAGCTGCTTGGCATGATCTGCGTCACCGAGATCGGATAGGAGAGGGCGCGGCGACGAACTTCTTCCTGGAGTGCAGGTAACATGATGTGGCTCATTAAGCCGATGGGGCCGCCGAGAATCACCCGTTCAGGGTTGAAGAGGTTGATCAAGGTGGCGATAGCAACGCCGAGGTAGCGCGCCGCCTCATCGACGATGTCGCGGGCGAGCGGATCATTTTGTTCGGCGGCGGTAAAGACCATCTCCGCTGTGATCCGTTCAAGATGGTTGCCCACCATGCTCCAAAGTTGGGAATTGTGCCCTTCACGTAGCCGCGCCCGCGCTTGATTGGCAATGGCTGGCTCGGAGACTAATTGCTGCAAACAACCTCGATTGCCGCAACGACAAATTGGGCCATCAGGCAAAATGGTGATGTGCCCCAATTCGCCTGCGCTCGAGTTGACACCCATATATAGCTCGCCGGCATGTACAACGCCTGCCGAAATGCCACTTCCAATCGAGATGTAGATCAGGTCGCCCAATCGCTGATGAGCGCCGTACCAGAATTCGGCGAGCGCACCAACTTTGCTGCGATTGGCAACAAAAGCCGGAATCCCTAATGCATCTTCCACCATGGTCCGGATCGGCACGTCGAACCAGCCTACATCGACCGCCGATTTGACCACGCCGCTCGGCATATCCACCAAACCTGGCGTGCCCAAACCTAGCGCGGGCAATAATTTGCTGCGTTCAAAATCGGCCAGTAGCTGCGTAACACCCGTTTGGAGCGCAGTCACCGCGGCCGTGGGTGAATAATCGGGGATCGAAACATCGAGGCGATGGGTGACTACGGCATCCAAATTGGTAATCACAATCCGCCAGTGGTGATCGTGCATCGACGCACCTAGAGCATAGGCTGCGTTTGGGTTAAATTCCAGGAGTGCGGGAGGACGCCCACCGGTCGAATCACCTAATCCCACATGTTTAGCAACACCAACGCGCAACAGATCTTCCATTAACAAGGCAATGGTTGCCCGGCTTAACCCCGTCTGCTGCGCCAATTCTGGCCGCGAGAGAATTCTTGAACTTTGCAAAATTTCGAACGCGCGGCTGCGGTTGATCTCCTTCAATAATTCAGGTTGACCAATCTTATGCTTCAACTGTCGATCCTATCTGTCTGGTCGTTGCGAAACCATCGGCAGGCAAGCGCTAGGTTGCTGGTCCGCAAACGGTTATTTGATGTAGCCCTCCAGGTGCACAAACAGATTCTTCGGCTCAATGAATTCACC
>CAZMRA010000233.1:0-312 GCA_964568485.1 uncultured Caldilineaceae bacterium
ACTGGTGGCGTCTAATCCCAGGGTGGACGTTGTTGGCCTTGGCTGGCATGGTGGCAGTCAGTACTACGCTGACCACTATTGCCGCCACCACCATGGGGTCAATCCTCTTTGTGGGCTTGGCGCTCGCCTTCGCGCATGTCTATCTATTACGCCGGGCTGAACACTGGTGGGCGATTCTTCCGAGTGGGTTTATGGTGGTGTTGGGGCTGGTTTTGGCCCTGAGCGAACAGGTCACCATCCTCACATTGGGAGGCATCTTGTTTGGGGGTGTCGGGCTGGTCTTTGGGCTGGTCTACTTACTCGCTGGTCGTC
>CAZMRA010000233.1:322-8120 GCA_964568485.1 uncultured Caldilineaceae bacterium
AGGCGGCACTAGAGCCGATCAATCTTGGGTGCGCTGGTGGCCATTACTGCTGGTGATTGCGGGCTTGTTTCTAGGCTGGCAAGCCACTCGCCCCAGCGCTCCCGAATCCTTAAAGATCGAAAATGCACTGCCGAGCCGCGATCGCACAGCCCCGCCATCCGATCCAGCCCCACAACCACCCAGTACCCTCGGCGAATATAGCCAGCCAGTCCCTGGAGCGACCATCGATGTCTTGAGCGATCCCGATGAAAATGCGTAAGGGTTAGCTGGGATCGCGTACCTGGATTGTCTCCCCTTCCATACTCTCGATCACCGCCAAACTGACAATCGGTACCCCTAGCGCAGCCAATTGTTGGCGGCCGTCTTCAAATTCCTTTTCGATCAAACAGCCAATACCGCAGAGAGTAGCCCCACATTGAGCCACCAACGTGGCCAGTGCGGAGATTGTCTTGCCCGTCGCGAGGAAATCGTCGATCAAGAGCACCCGATCTTCCGGCAGCAAATACTCGGGCGAAACAATCAAATCGACCACGCCACCTTTGGTATGGCTGGGTGCTTGCGCCTGATACATGCCACTTTTCATCGTAACAGGTCGGGTCTTCCGAGCATAGATCACCGGTACGCCCAAAACAATGCCTGTGGTCAGTGCGGGTGCGATGCCACTCACCTCGGCGGTGATTATTTTGGTGATGCCAGTTGCCCCAAGCTCGGTAAAGCGCCGAGCAAACTCCTGCCCCATCGCCATCACGAGTGCTGGATCCAATTGATGGTTGATAAAACCATCGACCTTCAAAATACCCCGCCCCAGATTGCGCCCCTCGCTGCGAATTCGTTCAACCAATGCTTTCACGGTGAATCCCTTTGTCTGCGTGATCCATTTTGCTGAGACTATTTCACAAAATTTCTTGAATTGTCCCCTAGCCTCTCACTTGGTTCGACAATCCAGCTACACTTTTTCGATCACCAACAAGTGGCTGATGCCCAAGCAAGTTAACGGCGAATGCTCCAGAGCATACGTTACCCCACGCAGCAATTTCCCTAACTGGGGCCGCCTGTAGCTTAGATTATCGTAGCCGGGGAAGATCTGCGTGTGATGCACAATGCGCACGGGCAAGCCGATCAACAGTGTATGCAGGTTGGCAGCGGTATAGGCGCGCACATGTGGCGCCAGCTGATTGCGCAGCGCATCCGGCAGGTAATTGATCAACGGAGTGTTGCCAAAGTGATAGACGCCGCGCCAGTAGTGGCCGTGGGTCTCGAAGGGATAGAGCCGGTTGGGGACAAAAATCACAGCCCGGCCCCCTGGCTTCAGGACGCGCACGATTTCAGCCACGGCTCGCTGATCGTCTTCTACATGCTCCAAAACCTCATGGCTCAAGATCAAGTCGAAGGAATTATCTGCATAGGGCAGTGCTTCGGCGGCGGCCAGTTGAATGTGAGCCTGGGGCGCCGTTTGTGCGGCGATCTGCAAATGCTCGGCTTCGATATCGATGCCATAGACGGCATCGGCATAGGGCAACAACGCTTTGACATACATGCCCACGCCACAGCCATCCACCAAAACTTGCCCCAGCCCGGGCTGCGCATCACGCTGCCCCCAAGCGAGGATCATGCTCAAGCGCCGCTCTTGCCCAGCCCGCCAAACAAAGCTGGGATTGCCGCGCAGCGCAGCTCGATCACCGTGAAGATCCAAGTCTGCCAGAGAAGAAGTCATGGTTGCTCGTGTCGTTATTTGGATTTAAGGTAATTTGGTGCCGACGTGCAGCGCCACGGTACCAAACATAAATTCTTGATAGAAGACGTGTTGCAGGCCCACTTGTTCTAACAAGTAGCGCAACTCGCGCGGGCTGAGAAAGGTTTCGGTACTCTGGGGGAGATAGGTATAAGCTTGGCGATCACCACTGATCAATGCACCAAGCAGGGGGACAATGCCAAAAAAGTAGAGCCGGAAGAGCGGCCCCAGCAACGCGTTGCTGGGCGGAGTAATCTCCAAACAGAGCAAACGTCCTCCCGGTTTGAGCACACGCAGTTGTTCACGAAACGCGCCGGCACGGTCGACCACGTTGCGGATCAAAAAGCCGCTGACCACGGCATCGAACGTTTCATCGGCAAAGGGAAGGGCCAAGGTATCGGCTTGGGCAAAGGGAAGCGATTGGCGCTCGGCATTCACTTTGCCAACTGCCATCATCTCGTAAGTAAAATCGCTAGCGACCACCGTTGCCCCTGGCCACTGGCCCTGCGCGGCGGCGGCAATGTCCCCGGTACCAGCCCCCACATCCAACAAGCGACCATGCGGTGGGAGGTTCGTCAGATCTAACAATGCCTGCCGCCAACGTTGATCTTGCCCCGCGGTCATCAAGCGGTTCATGAGATCATAGGTTGGGGCGATGCGCGCAAACATCTGGTTGACGTAGATTGGTTTTTGATCGGGCCGAGGAATCACCATAAATCGAATTCTCTGCTTAGGCTAATAACAACTCTCTGTATGGATTATCGGCCAAGCAGTGCGGATGCGCAAACAGCGAGGGTAATTAAATCGGCTGCGGATCAGGGGGCAGGATCGAGCTGGAGAATCAGCGTTTCGCCCGGGGCCAAACCCGCCGTGGGTTGGTAGGAGTCAAATCCTCCGGCCGCAGTGGCGGTGATCTCCACAAAGGGGCCGTTGCCCCAAATCGGCGTCACTTGGTAGGTGGTGCCAGGTTGCAGCGGGCCTTCGGGCATGGTCAAAGGATAGCTGTCGATGCCACTTTCGCTGAGATTGGTAACGACCAAGAGGGTTTGGTTCTCGCTGGCGCGCAGCAACGCCAGCACCGCATTGTGCGTACTGTTGACTTTGACACCGACGCCGCTACGCAATGCCGGGTGATCCCGCCGCACGCGGATCAAGGCTTGGTAGTGAGCCAAGAGCGAGTTGGGATCGGCCTGTTGGGCAGCCAGGTTCTTGTGGGCAAAATCTGCTGCAGGTGCTCGCCAGGGGGTCACGGTCGAGAAACCGGCATGCGCGCTGTCAGCCCACTGGAAAGGCAGGCGAATGTCTTCATCGGGTTTGCGGCCAAGTTGCCCAATCTCTTCGCCGTAATACAAAAAGGGTGTCCCCGGCGCAGTCAACAGCAAGGTGGCCGCGCGTTTGGCTTTGTTGACATCATCCCCGAGTTGGCTCATCACCCGGTCGATGTCGTGATTGCTCAGAAAGGTCGCTGCAACTGGCCCCGGCAATAACCGCACGCTGATCGCCAAGTGTAGGGCAGCATCCCCGGCGTGCTGTTGCTGGGCGCTGTAGATCAAGGCATCGGCGAGGTCAAAGTTGAAGAGCAGCTCCAGCTCATCACCTGCAGCGTAGGTAGCGACCACATCGTTGCTTGTCCAAACTTCGCCGACCAGCAGGGCCGCCGGGTTGATCCCCTTGACCACTTGGTAGAGCCAGCGGAACCAGGCGTGATTGGCCTCGCTATCGGCGAGAGTGCGCCCTTCCTCCACTAAATAGCGGGCACCGTCCACCCGGAACCCATCGACGCCCACCTCTTCCAGCCAAAACCGCACAATCTGCTCGACTTCGGTCCGCACGGCTGGATTTTCATGATTGAGATCGGGCATGCCATCCCAAAAGACGCCGTAATAGTAATCGCCCGCCGCGGTCGGATGCCAGACGCGTTGGCCCCAGGGCCCGCGGCCGCCGGGCTCGGTCGTGGACCAGCGATACCAATCGCGGCGGGGCGATTGCGGATCTTGCGCCTGGCTGAACCATTCATGCTCGCGGCTGGTGTGGTTCAAGACCAGATCGATGATCACCCGGATGCCGCGGCGGTGTGCCTCGGCGAGCAATTGCCGAAAGTCCTCCAGCGTGCCATACTCCGGATTGACCGCGTAGTAATCGAGCACATCATAGCCATGATACGACGCCGCCGGATGGATCGGCATTAACCAGAGGGCATCGATGCCCAGATCAGCCGTGGTAGCCGGGTCGCCATCATTGAGATAGTCCAGCTTGGCGGTGATACCATTCAAGTCGCCGATGCCATCACCATTGCTGTCGAAAAAGCTCCGCACGAAGATCTCGTAGAAGATCGCTTCCCGCCACCACGCTTCCTGGGCCACCGGTTCGGGGGTGGGTGTCGCCAGTGGACTGGTGACTAGGCCAGGCGACAAACAGGCCACCAGCAGCGCAATGCCGCTGATCCCCAGCAGGGCCAATCGCCAAATGCGGGACATCAGCCCTTTACCCCACCGGCCGTCAACCCGCTGACCAGATAACGCTGCAGTGACAGGAAGATGATCACCGTAGGCAGCGCGCCGATCAGCGAACCGGCAGCAAATTGCCCCCAGCGGCTAGCATATTGGTCATGGATAAAGAGGCTGAGCCCTACAGCGAGGGTATAGTTATCCACCGTGGTCAGCATAATCCGCGCCAGCACATATTCGGAATAGGTGCCGACAAAGCCCAACAAGGCCACAACCACCAGGATCGGGCGCACCAGCGGCATGATGATCAACCAAAAGGACTGCCAGTGCGATGCGCCATCCATCATGGCGGCCTCGTCGAGATCACGGGGCACTGTATCAAAGTAGCCTTTCATCAGCCAGGTGTTGACGCCAAGCACGCCGCCCAGGTAGAGCAGGATCAGCCCGCCGTGCGTATTGAGCGCCAGCCAGGGGACATAGGTGCCCAGTTGCTGCAGGATCAGGTACAGCGCCACCATGTTGAGAAAATTGGGAAAGACTTGGATCAACAAGATGGTCTGCAACAGTGACCGGCGGCCCCGGAAGCGGAAGCGGGAAAAGGCATACGCAGCTAGTGCCGTAAAGAGAACGCCCAAAACCGTCGTGACAATGGAGATGCGCAGCGAATTCCATAGCCACGTGCGGAAGGGGAAGAGATCGCTGCGTAGCAAATTAACATAATTAGCCAGGGTGGCATTGCGCGGGATCAGCGACTGATTGACCAGCGAATTGCTGGGGTCGATCGAGGCGGAGAAGATCCAGATCACCGGGAAGAGCGCAAAGACCAGCGCGAGCACGGCCACAATCAACCGCAGGACCAAGGCGATTTGGCGTTGTCGTGAGATCGAACCAACGGACGGGTCTTTGGCAACAGCGCTAGACATTTTCCGACCTCTCTTCCAGCATGTTGGTATAACGGAACTGGATGAACGTGATCACCACTAGGATCAAGAAGATCACCACGGTGATCGCCGCCGCGTAGCCCAAATCTGCCCCGCGGCCGCTGGCAAAGGCGATGCGGAAGGTGTAGGTCACCAACAAATCGGTATGGCCGACGGGCGAAATCGTGCCGCTCATCGGTGGGCCGCCCCGGTTGTAGAGCTCGATGATCACAAAGTTGTTGAAGTTAAAGGCAAAGGAAGCCACCAACAGCGGCCCCACCGAAATCAGCAACAACGGCAGGGTTAGGCCCCAGAATTTCTGCCAGGGATTGGCACCATCCAGATCTGCTGCCTCGTAGATGTCGGTGGGCAAGGCTTGCAGAGCGCCGGTTGTGATCACGAACATATAGGGGAAGCCCAGCCAAAGCTGGATCAGCAAAACGCCGACTTTGGACCAAGTGGGGTCGGCGAACCACGGGGGCGCAAAGCCAAAGAGATCAAGCATCGTCTGGCTGATCACCCCATATTGCGGATTGAGCAAGCCGACCCACACGGGAACGCTGACAAAGGCCGGCAGCGCATAGGGCAACAACAGCGCAGACCGAATCCAGCGACGGAGGGGCATCTCAGGCACGTTAAAGAGAATGGCCAGGAACAGCCCCAAAGCAAAGGTAATAAGCACGCTCGTCACGGCGAAGACCACGGTCCAAAGAAAGACCAGGGTAAAGGGGCCGCGCAAGGCCGGGCTCGTGAAGAGGCGCACAAAATTATCGGGACCAATCACAACCCGGAAGCCAGGACGCAACACCGAACCATCCTCAGCAGTGAAGGTCCCCTCGATGGGCCAGTATTCTTTGCCATCCAGCTGGTCGGTCATCACATCGCGCTCAGCATCATAGACATAACGGGGCTGATATTTTGCTGCCTTGCCGATTTGCCGATCGCTCACGCGGTAGATCTCAGTATCCGCGCCAAATTCGAGGCGCACCAAGTTAGCGGTATGGCGCAACCGTTCGACATTATTCAAGCGCCGGTAGCCATTGATCTCGTCGGGCGGCTCGCCTTCGACTGGTTCGGGCAACACCCCAGGCCGCACCACGGCTTGTTCGCCGGTGGTGGGATCTTGCAGCCAGAGGAGATATTGGCCGGTGGGTGAGAGATAGGCTATCCAATCGGAGACAACCCCATCTTCGGGCAAGAAGGTCTGCCGCTCTAGCTGGCGAATTGCCACCGGCTTCGAGAGCAGATGGCCGTCCCCATAATTGGTAAAGGCTGTATATACCGTGGAGATGACCGGGTAGACGACAATGATGATCAGCAAGGCCAACCCAGGTGATACCCAGCGCAACGGATAAAGATCTTCGCGCAGGAAGATCAGATTGAGCAGAATTGTGACAACGGCAATGACGAGGCCAAATTCCCAAGCCCCGTCACGGAACATGTTATACAGCAGATAGAGCGCAACCGCGTCGACCACTGCTAGCCCAGCCAGACGGAAGAGCCAGGAAAAGATGTTGGTGGTGTATGAATTAGGGGGCGCTGGCACGCCCCCTACCTCCACCTGAGCGGTGGTGGCCATTGTCTATTGCTCGGCGATGGCCGTCCGAATCTGTTCGGCAGCCTCGATGAATGCTTGCTCCGCGGGCTCGGTTTGCTGGCCGATAAAGGTCAACGCATTGCCCCACGCTGTCCAGACCGCAGACATCTCGGGAATGGCTGGCATGGGCAGACCGTCAGCGCCTGCATCGGCAAAAGCCACTAGATCTGGATCTTCGATCGCCTCGCGCACCGGCAGAAAGGCCGACGGCCGCGGATCGGTCTCGAAGATTGCCTGCATAGTCTCCGTATTGGCTACAAATTCTTGCAAGAAGGTCTGCGCCAAGAGGGGATCTTGGCTGAAGTTGCTGATCATAAAGCCTTGCACGCCGAGGAAGGGATCGGCGGCTTCCGTTTCGCCGGGGATGATAGTCACTGCATAGGGCACACCGGACTCGCGGATGGCGGGCAGCGCCCACGGCCCGGTGATCATCATGGCGGCTTCACCATTGCCAAACTGAGCGTGCATAATGTCATAATTCACCGCAGCCCCAGTCTTGAGATGACCATCCTTGTACATAGTATCCAGCCATTCAGCCGCTGCCAACGTCCCAGGACTGTCGATGCCCACATCGCTAGCGTCGTAACCCTCATCAGTCAAGCCAAAGACATACCCACCAAAGGCAGTCATGATCGGGAAGAAGTGATAGGGGTCACTCTCTTGGTGAATAAAGCCTTGGGGCACGGTGCCGGCTTCTTCCAATTCGGCCGAAAGTTCGGCCACTTCGCTCCAGGTGGTGGGCGGCTCGGTCACAAAATCAGTGTTGTAGACAAAGGCAACATTCTCGGTGGCGTAGGGCATGCCATACAAAACCCCATCATAGGTGAATGCTTGCACCGCCGCAGGCAAAAATTGGTCGGCATTGGCGCCTAAATCGATCTCAGCGAGCAGGCCGTTTTCAACCAATTCGCCCAACCAATCATGCGCACCGATAATGATATCCGGTCCCTCACCGGTGGGGCCGGCCACTTTCAGGTCATCACGAATGCTGCCAAATTGCTTCTGGGTCACGACAATGCGCACGCCATACTCTTCCTCAAACTGAGTCCCCAACTGCTCCAACACGCCCGAACGCGTATCATCCGCCCAGATGGTGAGGGTC
>CAZMRA010000234.1:0-8111 GCA_964568485.1 uncultured Caldilineaceae bacterium
TCCAAGCGGAATGTGATGATTTTCACCCAATTCGGGGCCATGTGCTTAGCGCTGATCCTGGCAGGTTTGACTTTTGCTGGGGTCATCCAAGTGTGGCATGTGATTGTGCTGGCCGCATGTTTGGGCGCGGTCAATGCTTTTGATGGCCCGGCGCGCCAAAGCTTTGTTGTGGATATGGTGGGGCGGGCCGATTTAGCCAATGCGATTGCCATCAACTCGATGACCTTCAACGGCGCGCGAATCATTGGGCCGGCGGTCGGTGGGCTATTGTTGGCGGCGGTAGGCGCGGCCTGGTGCTTTTTGCTCAACGGCCTCTCCTTTATCGCGGTGATTCTCAGCCTTTTCAAGATGAAATTGCCCCCGCATGAGCCAAAGGGCAACCAGCTATCTCCCTGGCAGCAGCTCTTGAGCGGCATTCGCTATACTGTGCAGAGCCCGAATCTGCGGGCGATCCTGTTACTGGCGCTGATCTTCAGCATGTTTGGCGTCTCCTACAGCACGGTTTTGCCCGCCTTTGTGGATAAGGCGCTGCAGCAAAGTGGCAGTGCCTTCGGGGTGATCAATGCCTTTTTGGGTATCGGTGCCGTGACGGGGGCTTTGCTCGTAGCCCGCTATGGTGATCTGGGCGTGCGCGGGCGTTGGTTAACGGCCACGATTCTCGGCTTTCCAATTATGCTGATTATCTTTGCGCTCAACCGCTCATATGCCTGGTCATTGGTGTTGGCGATCATCCTAGGGATCGGCTTTATGCAGACCTTCACGTTGCTGAATACATTGCTGCAGACCCAGGTCGCCGATGAGATGCGGGGGCGCGTGCTGAGCCTCTACAGCCTCACATTCTTTGGTTTTATGCCCTTTGGCAACCTGGCCATCGGTGCCATCTCCGAGTGGTGGGGCCTGAGCCAGGCCATCGTCCTCAGCGCCGTGCTCTCCTTCAGTCTCGCTTTAATCATTTTGTGGACAACGCCGTCGGTACGGCAGTTGCCTTAATTTGGGAACACTGTGCGCTATCTACATTGGTTAGTCTTTACCGCGGGTGCGGCTACCTTAGGCATGGAGTTGAGCGCGTCGCGCCTGCTAGAGCCGGTATTTGGGAACAATCAACTGGTCTGGGCCGCGCTGATCGGCCTGATTTTGCTCTACTTGGCGCTGGGGGCTTGGCTGGGTGGCCGCTTGGCGGACCGCTTTCCCCAACGCCGAGCACTGGATCTAACAGCCATCGCCGCAGCCCTGGGGGTGGCCCTCGCCCCGACGTTGAGCCCGCCCATTCTACGGCTGGCCGCGACTGGAATCGACAACTTCGCCCCTGGCCTCTTACTCGGCTCCTGCTTGGCGATCCTCTGCCTTTTCAGCATCCCGGGCATTCTCTTGGGAACGATTAGCCCATGGGTGGTGCGTCTGTCGATCACGGACCTTCAGCAGAGCGGCAAAATTGCGGGGCGCATCTCGGCCATCGCCACGGCGGGCAGCTTACTCGGCTCCTTCCTGCCCGTGCTCTGGTTGATTCCAGCCTATGGCACACGTTGGGCCTTTTTTTTGTTGGCGCTGGGCCTGCTGCTGGTGGTGGCCATCGGAACGTTACGTCATGCGCACCGCTGGGTTGCTTGGCTGGCCATTGGGCTTGTCCTGCTACTGGCTTGGAGCACCCAAAGCAGCGGCGTGCGGGCCGCTTGGGACAGTGGGCAGCAAGGCGAGTTGATTTACGAAGACGAAAGTTTCTACAATTATATTGGCGTGCGCCAGTGGGGTAGCGAGCGCCATCTCAAGCTCAACGATGGCGTGGGCATCCACAGCGTGTACCATCCCGACAGCGCGTTGAGCTTAGGTATCTGGGATTATTTTCTGCTGGCCCCCTTTTTCCGTCCACCAGAGGCGCTGGCCTGTTCAGGGGGAGCGCCCCCCTGCCCACCCAGCAACGCTCTCGACAATCTGCTGCTGATCGGCTTGGCGGCTGGCACGATCAGTGAGCTTTACAGCAACTTTTACGGTCCCCTTCCCATCACTGGCGTCGAGCTCGACCCGCAGATCATCGAGGTGGGGCAGCGCTATTTTGGCATGGATCAGCCTAATCTCACAGCGATTGCCGCGGACGGCCGCCGCTGGCTGATGCAACAACCCGCCACCACACAATGGGATGTAATTGCGATCGATGCCTATCGCCCACCCTACATTCCCTTTCATCTGGCGACCGTGGAATTTTTCACCCTGGTGCGCGAACATTTGACCGAGGATGGTGTCGTGGCGATCAATGTGGGACGGACCGCCAGCAATTTTGCGCTGGTGGATGCCCTGGCCGCCACCTTGGCAACCGTTTTTCCGGCAGTCTATGCGATCGACGAGCCCGGTCCGGCTGATACCTTAGGAAACACGCTGGTGATCGCCGCGCAACAGCCGGTGTCATTGGCGCAGGTTCAGCAAGCTGCAGCTGGGTTCTCGGGCGCATTTCCGCCAGAAGTGGCCCAGTGGATAGCCGAAGCCATCCCCCGCACGCGCCCGCTGACACCGCCGATAGATGCGCCGCGCTTCACCGATGACCATACCCCTGTCGAGTGGGTGGTACATCGCATCATCTGGGATTTTTTGACTCAGCGCTCATCGTCTTGAGGGTGGTTAAGCCACTTGTAGCCAAATGAGACACTGCGAGTTCAGCAATCTGCTAGCGTTTTAGGAGCCTTGCCGATGATTCCCGAATTGCCTCCATCCCTGCCCGCTGACCTCTTGCAGCGACGCAGTGAATTGCCGCTAAAGCCAGACCCAGTGACGATCAACGGCACCTTTGTACAGTTGCGCCCGCTAGATCTGGAGACCGATCTGGAGCCGCTCTATCGTGTTTCGAATGGCCAGCCGATCACTGTGGGCGAGCGCCAGGTTGACGCCTACGATGCCGAACGGCTGATCTGGCGCTATCTCTTTGCCGGGCCTTTTGCCACCCTGGCAGAATTTCGGGCCTATTGCAGCCAGCAGATCGACGCAGCGAATGCGCGTTGTTTATGCGTCGTGGATCAAGCCAGTGGCCACCCTGTGGGCATGATCAACCTGATGAGCAATAGTCCAGAACATCTGAAAATTGAGCTTGGTGGTATCTGGTATAGCCCGCTGGTCCAAGGCACTAAGATCAATACCGAGGCGACCTATCTCTTGCTGGAGCACGCATTCGGCTTGGGCTATCAACGTTTGGAGTGGAAATGCAATGCACGCAACGAGCGGTCACGTCGCACGGCGTTGCGGATGGGCTTTCGCTTTGAGGGTGTGCAAGAGAGTCATATGATCATCAAAGGCCGAGTGCGCGACACCGCGTGGTATCGGATTCTGGCCGCGGAGTGGCCCGCTGTGGCTGCTCGGCTACGGGCGTTTTTGTACAACGGATAGAACCCAAAAAGGAGCAACCAATGCGGTTGGTACAATTTAAGGATCTCGATGGAACCCGAAAAGTTGGCGTGGTGAGCGACGATGGGGCAAGCTTGCGCGTGGTCCGCAATACGTTGCGCGTCTACGATCTGGCCCTGGCTGCGGATGCGCGCAATCTCACCCTGGCGGAAGTGGTCGAACAGCAGCTCGGCGATGAGCAAGTCGATTACGAGCAAGTGATCACCGACAACCGGCTACTGGTACCCCTCGATCACCCCGACCCAGCGCGCTGTATCCTCTCCGGCACTGGGCTGGATCACCTGGGCAGTGCGCAGACCCGCGATGCCATGCACGCCAAGCTCAACACCGAAGATCTCACTGATTCCATGAAGATGTTTCAACTGGGCTTGGAAGGCGGCAAACCGGCACCGGGGCAGATCGGCGTTCAGCCAGAGTGGTTCTACAAAGGGGATGGCGATTGGGTGGTTGCGCCTGGCCAGCCATTGGAGTTACCCGGTTACGCCTTAGATGGCGGCGAAGAACCTGAATTGGTGGGGTTATACGTCATCGGGCAGCGGGGTAATGTCTTGCGCGTGGGGTTTGCACTGGGTAATGAATTTTCTGACCACGTCTTGGAGCGCCAGAACTATCTCTATTTAGCCCACTCCAAATTGCGCACCAGCTCGTTTGGCCCCGAATTGTTGATCGGCGATCCCCCCAGCAACATCGTCGGCAAGTCACGCATCCTCCGCGATGGCCAAGAGATCTGGGCGGGCGAGTTCCTGACCGGCGAGGCCAACATGACCCATACCCTGGCCAACATCGAACATCATCATTTCAAATATGTCCACTTCCGCCGGCCTGGGGATGTGCATTGCCACTATTTTGGCACGGCCACGCTCAGCTTTGCGGCTGGGATTACCCCGCAGCCGGGCGATATCTTTGAGATCAGCGCGCCACCTTTTGGCCGTCCGCTGCGCAACCCGCTGGTGGCCGGGCCCGAGGTGACCCAACCGGTAACGATCAGTCAACTCTAGGCGGGGACCGCTTCGGGGCGCAGAATCCGCTCGATGCCGGTGTAGATGTTGAAGCGTTCACCGCGCAAAAAGCCGATCAACGTGATGCCAAAGTGGTCGGCCAACTCCACGGCCAAGCTGCTGGGGGCTGAAACCGCACAGAAGATCGAGATGCCGGCCACGCGCGCCTTTTGCAACAGTTCATAACTAGCGCGGCCACTGACCAACAAAATGCAGTCGTGGAAGGGCAACTTCCGGTTCAACAGCCCCCAGCCGACCAGCTTGTCCAGTGCATTATGGCGCCCGACATCCTCGCGCACCTCAATCGGTTCGCCGTCGGCCGTAAAGAGCGCCGCAGCATGCAGACCGCCAGTGGCATCGAAGAGGCTCTGCGCCTGGCGCAGCTTGGCGGGCAAGGAGGCGATCAACTGCGGTGTCACCTGCGGCCCCGGCGCTAATGGCGGTAACCGCCGCGCGGCCAGATCGGCCAACAGCGTGGTGCCACAAACCCCACAAGCGCTGTTGGTCACAAAGTGGCGTTCCAAGGTTGCCAGCTCGGGCAATTGATCACCACGTATTTGGACGCGTAGCGCGTTGTACTCCTGCGCTTGCTCGCTACCATCGGTACAGTAGGTCATCTGCAGAAGATCGTGCTTGTCAGTCAAAACGCCTTCGTTGTAGAGAAAGCCAGCGGCCAATTCATAATCGTTGCCGGGCGTACGCATGGTGATCGCCACCGTGCGCTGTTCGTTGCCCGCCCGCAAGAGGATCTCCAGTGGCTCTTCCCCGGCCAGCAGATCCGCCTTGCGTTTAAACTCACCGGCATCCACAGTCCAGATACGACGTTTGGTTTTTGCGAGACGCGTCATTATACTCCATTATTGTTCAGAAAATTGTTGCCCCGCCGATGTCAAGGCAAAATAACGCTGCCCGAACCGATCGCCGCCTGGATCAAAGGCGAAGCCTGCTTCAGCCAGATTTGGCGCTGTGAGTAGCAACCAATGTTCAGTCTGCCCACCAGCCAAGAGACAGGGCGCTTGCAGCGGGACAGGCAAAACGAGCCGGTATGGAGGCAGTAACACTTGAGTCTCGGCTAGGCCCACAAAGTCATTGGCAAGGACACAGCGAAATGGTTGCTCGTTGCCAGTATACTGTACCTGTATTTGGGCAGCGATTGCCGTTTCCAAGTCAGGGAAGAATTGCTCAATCCCCAGCATAGTCAAATCTGCCCCAGTATAAACTCTTGTTACCATCACTTGCCATTCCTCGCCGATGGCAGGATGCCCAACCGCAATGGGCTCGCTCAATCCCAGCTGATTACTTGGCTGCGGTGCAGATGGTCGGTCTGGCAAGTTTGCCTCTGAGGACAGCGCCAGATAGTGATGGATCGATTCACCAGGGCCACCATGGGCAAAAAGCAGCGTTGGAGTTCGTGCGCTAGCGAGTAAAAAGACAATTCCCAACGTGACCGTGCCATCCAACGCCCGCACAACGGCTTGGTTAAATTCCGGTGCGCGACCATTGCCCTCCACAATCATGACCGGCGTATGGGCAGCCCACTGTTCATCAATCAGCTTGAGCGTGCTGGGGCCAATCCGTGCTTGCCCACTGGTCACAGCAACATCGAGCAACACGGTCACATAGGTATATCCTGGTGCTGGGGCCAGCAACGCTGGGGTGGTCAGCGCGGCTTCACCATAAGCCCAGGCCTCCTCACCCACTAGCACTTGGTTTACACGATAGCTACGATAACTTCCGGTCCTGGTTTGTCTAAATGGGGATGGATTAAGGGGATGCAAGCCCGGCTCATCGGGTAAGGGCAACGCTTCAACTCCAGTCTGCGTCGCTGCCGTAGAGGCGACCGGCAACTCGGCTAAGGTGAGCGGGGCTTGCCACTGTTGCCAAGCAAAGATGGGCGGGAAAAAGCTGGCGGTTTCTGGGCTGAGTTGAACAATCTTGCGCCAGCCCGAGCCATCCGTCGCGACCAGCAGCAGATCGTGGCTGCAAGCGCGCTCTGGGATCGGCAAGAATGCATTCAGCCGCATCCGACAGGCAGCGTACCAGACGGCCAGAAAGTCGCTGTCGGGTGAAAGCGCAAAATCGAGCGCTCCAGCAGCCCGTTGGGCGGGTAAAAGTGTACGCTGAGCGCCGCTTGTTAAATCAATCGCCACCAGCGGAGCGAGCGAATGGCGTTGCCGGGCAATTTCCAAGTTGCGATCCTGCCCATAGAATGCATAGAGCGTGCGACCATCCGCCGACCAGATAGGCCAACCATGTAGTTGTCGGCCATCGAGCCTGGGGATTTGTTCTAGCTCGCCGTCGGCGAACCGCAGACGAAATACTCGATTGGCCTGGCAGTAGAGCAATTGTTGACCATCGGCAGCCCAAGCGACCAGATTTTCCGCCTCTGACACCAGGTGAGTCTCATCCGTTGCCAGAATAAAAATGTGGAGATCCGAGCCTGCTTGATAGGTAAATCCCGAGCTATCCGGTGCCCAGCGCGGGCTATGACCAGCGTTGGTGATCAATCGTTCGCCCGAGCCATCAACCCGGCGGAGATAGAGCGCGCCATTCGAGCCGTCGATTTGCGTACCATTTGTTGTGTTCTCCCCATAGATCAACCATTGTCCATCTGGGGAGGGGACGCCAGTCGGCAGCATAAAATAATTGGCTGCTTCGCTTACCAAGCGGCGGTCGATCACCTGATGGGGCTGGGCCAACACGCTACTAACCGAACCAACCTGGCTCGGCTGCCAAGGCACGATAGTGCCCGCCGTGACCGAGATCAATTGTGGTTCTGTGCCAGCAAAAGGTATATAGAGAATCGGCGGTAAGGCAACGTCCACGATAGGGGTTGACGACGCGGCGGGTAGCGCAGTGGGTGCTTGTCCACAAGCAAGCTGGGCGACGAGCAATAGCACGCCCACCAACGCCGGAATCAAACGTTGACGATGGATCATGCACCTCCCTTGGTATTCCCCACTTGCTCCGAAAGCTGGATCTATTATGGGGAACCAGAGCCAAGTTGTCAATGCCATGCGCTGAATTTCACTGGGGGAAACCGATTGTTGAAGCGCCGCGCGCCTTATGCTACTATAGAAGCTAGCACGAAGAGTTAGGCAGCGGCCTGAATACTCGAGCAGTTAGGCTCCCGCAGAAGCCTGACTTCTATTAAAATGCGTATCTTTTTTACAACGAAAATTTAACAGCTTCTGCACTGGTTTTGTTGCAACTTCCAACCTAATCCACCAAAAATCTTTCTCTCTAAGCTGTCTAGCTTGCCACCACAAGGGAGCAGTGCAATGCGTCAATCAAACCGATTCTACTATTTGTTTACGTTATTCCTGGTAAGCATGCTCGCTTTGGCGGCTTGTGAGCCAGCTGGTGTGCCACTACCTGGCGCGCCAGCCAGTGAAGCAACCACACCAGCATCGACGACGGCGATGACCACGGCAGGAGCAACCGCAGCCGCTGCGCGTCCCAACGTCGTCTACGACTTGCCAGATCTAGCCGGGCGGACAGTAATTGCAGTAACGGCCAATGATTTCACGCCCTTTCAATACCTAGATCCGCAAACCGGCGAGGCCATGGGCTATGAATATGATTTGATGACCGAAATCTGCAATCGCCTCAACTGCACCATCGAGTGGCAGAATAGCTCGTGGGATACGATGATCGCTGCGGTCAATGCCGGCCAGTTCGACGTGGGCATGGACGGCATCACCATCACCGCAGAACGCGCCGAGC
>CAZMRA010000235.1:0-8081 GCA_964568485.1 uncultured Caldilineaceae bacterium
GTTTGCTGCCTGACTCGGCTGAATCAATCTGCCGCCCTGGCTAGCAATGAGTGTAGATAGTGCTATTTCTGAATTGTTACAGTCGTCACATCGCTGCCATTTAACAGCGTACCTACCGGGGCCCCAGGTAAACTTTCTGGAATCCACGCAGTTCCAACTTGGACTTGCGGATCGATCTTGGCCGCCAGTTGCAAGGTGCCATTCGCGTTGCGAACCGTTAGCGGTGCACCGGCTTCTACTTCGAGGCGAGTGGCATCAATCGGGTTGAGCACCACGGCGCTTGGGAAGGCCAAGTTGGGCATAATTTCGCCCTGATAGAACATTGTGCCGCCGTCGTAGGTCACTGCACCGGTCACAAGCAGGAGATCATTATCGCTGATCGTAGGTTGCTCAAGTGCTTCGAGCGCTTGGTAGCTCGCTTCAACCTGCACGGTCTTTGCATCCCACTGTACGCCTTGGTCACCCAGGGCTTCCCAGGTGAGCCCCGCATAACTGGGGACAGCTTGGCTGATCTCGAGTGTAATGCTCTTTTCGCTACCGTAGGCCCATTGGTTCCCCATACGGGTT
Organism: uncultured Caldilineaceae bacterium; assembly: GCA_964568485.1. Lineage (GTDB taxonomy): Bacteria > Chloroflexota > Anaerolineae > Caldilineales > Caldilineaceae > CFX5. The sequence continues at coordinate 568 of CAZMRA010000235.1, forward strand.
GCCAGGTGTTCCAGAATCATCCAATCCGGTGCAGCCTTGCTGTGTGGATTGCTAAAGGCCTTCGGCGCCCGCTGTACTCGTCGTTCGCAACTGGTAAAGGTCCCATTGCTTTCGGCCCAACTGACTGCAGGCAGTACGACATCGGCCAGCTTGGCAGTTTCGGTCAAGAAGAGCTCTTGCACGACCAAAAATTCTAGCTTGTCCAGCTTTGCAGCCCATTCTGGGCGCTCGCTAGCCGGGTTGGCCCCCATGATATAGAGTGCTTTGATCGACTCACCAGCTCCGTCCAGCATCTGCTTGTAGGACTTGCCAGCGCCATTGGGCACTTCAGTGCCCCAGAGCGTTTGCAAGCGTTGGCGAGCAGCTTGATCATCTAGCTTGGCATGACCGGGCAAAGCATCGGGCAAGATACCCATATCGCGGCAGCCCTGGCTGTTTGCATCCAAGCCGACGTAGGCTACGCGATCAACGTGACCGGTGAAGAGTGCCAAGTTAAGCAAGCCCTGGCGAACTTGGCGACCTTGTTGCCCGCGGGCAGCCAAGGGCCCGTAGAGGATCAACGGATTGCTGCTGCCGGCGAGCAAATTGGCGGCAGCTTTCACTACGCCGGGCTCAATGCCGCATTGTTGGAGAATCTGCTCATCGCTGACATCTCCATGAATGCCTGCCACTTGATCGGCAGCCTCGGGTTTGGCAGCCGCGGCATAGCGCAATAAGGCGTTAAGCAAAACTGCTTCACTGCCCGGGCGATACCCCAAGTACGGACCGTTATAGCGAGTCAACTCGATCTTGCGGGGGTGAGCGATTATCAGCCGGACTTTGCCACGGCGGACTGCTCGCTTAATGTGCAGATCCAAGATCGGCAGCTCTTCGCTTGGATCCAACCCAAAGAGCACAATGGTGTCCACTTTGGGATCGGGGCCATATTGTGGCTTCATGATTTCAGTCAGGGCAGGGATCCCCGTCGGCAGTGCCGCCACATCGCCACCATCTCGGTGGTCGATGTTATTGGTCCCAATCACCTGACGGAAGAAGCGTTGGAAAAGATAGTTCGCCTCATTCGAGAGTTTGGTGCTACCAATTCCCCCGATGGCATCTGCCCCTTGGGCTTTTTTGATGGCGCCAAACTTCTCGGCGATCAGTTGCAGCGCTTCACTCCACGGTGCAGGGGTTAATTCCCCATTCTTGCGCACGAGCGGCGTGGCCAAGCGAGCATCACTATTGACCCATTCAAAGGCAAAGCGGGTCTTGTCGGCGATCCACTGGTCATTGACTGCCATGTTCTCACGGCCGACAATGCGGCGGATCTCATTGGTGCGGGTGTCAATGCGGATATTATCGCCCGTCGAGAAGTGCGGATCAATGCTGGGGGTGCGTTCAATCTGCCAAGGCCGATAGGCAAAGCGGGCGACCCGGCTGGTCAATGCACCAACGGGGCAAATATCGATGATATTGCCACCGGTTTTGGCGTCGACCGGTTGGCCATCTTGAATATCAATCAGCGTTGAGCCGCCGCGTTCAAAGAGGCCAAGTTGCGGTTTGTCTTCCCACTCTTGGAGATAGCGAATGCAGCGCCAGCAAACCACGCAGCGTTCTTGATCCAACACAATGGTGTCGGAGATTAGGTAATGTTTGTTCTTGTGCCGCTTCGGCTCGACCAATTGGCTAATGCCAGGACCAAAACGCATGGTCTGGTCTTGCAAGGGGCATTCACCACCCTTGTCGCAGATCGGACAATCGAGCGGGTGATTGAGCAGAATAAAAGCAAGAGTTGCCTCTTGCGTTGCCCGCACAGTCGCTGTATTGGTCTTGACTTCCATCCCTTCGGCCACGGGCACCGAACAGGCAGTCTGTAACATCATCCCGCGCGGCCCACTGATCTCCACCAGGCACATCCGGCAGCAGGCTACCGGGTCCAGCTTGGGATGGCTGCAAAAGACTGGGATCTCGATGCCCAGGGTTTCGGCGGCATCGACAACCAACGTGCCTTTGGGCACGGCAACAGGCTGGTCATCAATCTTTAAGTTGACAAGTTCGGTCATAGCGTAATACTTCCCTCAATTCGCCTTAGGGAAACTCTCGTCATTGCCGGGCGCTGATGGTTTTTACAAAGCCTCATAAGCGTCGGTCTCGTTCCGTTGGTAATAGTCTCGACCATTCATGGCGAGGCATACTATTGAGCAGCCACAACCTTGTCACGATTCAGCGGCGATTCACCTTTCGGTTTAATCGTACTGTCGTTCAATACGCTGGGCGCTCCCGTATCAGGCCGGTAAATTGGGCGGATGGGCAGGGCCGGCGCCTGTTGTGATGGGTTGGTGGTTTGGATTAACTCAATAAACTCACCGCGGAATTTCGCTAACCCACTCTGCAAGCCCCAAACCGCTGCATCGCCAAACGGGCAGAAGCTCTTGCCTGAAATAAACTTGGTAATATGCTCAAGCAACTCCAGATCTTTCTCACGTCCTTCGCCCGCTTCGATGCGCTCAAGGATACCTTCGAGCCAGCCGGTACCTTCGCGGCAAGGCGTACATTTACCGCAACTTTCTTCACGATAGAAGGCAACCGTACGGCGGGCGACCTCGACCATCGATGCTCGGCTGTCAATGACAAAAATACCGGCGGAGCCGAGCAGCGAACCAGCCGCGGCAACTGCTTCATAATCCAAAGGGGTATCGATCTGATCGGCCGTGAGCAGTTTCATCGATAGACCACCGGGACAGATCGCTTTAATCGGCGCGTCATCCCGTTCGGGCCCGCCACCGTAGGTGTAAATTAGCTCACGCAACGTTGTGGCATGGGGCAGTTCATACAATCCAGGTTGCTTGACATTGCCACTCAAACAAAAGATGCGGATGCCTGTGCTCTTTTCAGTGCCAAAGCCCTTGTACCAATCAACGCCATGCTTCATGATATGCGGTACATTGCAGATCGATTCCACATTGTTGACAATGGTCGGTTTGGCATATAAGCCAGCCACAGCCGGGAAGGGCGGTTTCATGCGCGGATGGCCGCGGTACCCTTCGAGGCTGGAGAGCTGGGCTGTCTCTTCACCACATTCATAAGCCCCAGCTCCACGATGAACCACAATTTCTAGATTCTTGTCGGTCCCAAAGATTCCTTTACCCAAGAAGCCTTTGGCTTTGGCTTCGGCGATGGCTTGATTTAGCCGCGTCGCCCCAAAGTAATATTCACCCCGAATATAGATGAAGGCCTGTTCCGCTTCGATGGCGAAGGCACTGATGATAATGCCTTCGATGATCTGGTGCGGATCATATTCGATGATGATGCGATCTTTGAAGGTGCCGGGTTCGGATTCGTCGGCGTTAACGACCAGATAGCGTGGTTTGGCCGGAGCCAAGAATCCCCACTTCACGCCGGTCGGGAAACCTGCACCCCCACGGCCGCGCAATCCGCTTGCCTTGACTTGTTCGATGACCTCGGCGGGCTGCATGGTCGTGAGTACCCGCTGCGCGGTCTCATAACCACCATCTTGCATATAGCTATCGATGGTGTGGCTTTCGGGCTTCTCGACACGCGCGGTTAAATAGCGCGTCTCCATGCCCCCGACCCGCCACGGGCCAGCCGGTTTGCCTGTGCCTTCGGGGTCACCGGCAGGCGTCCAGCGCTCTAGTGAAACAAAGCCGTGATCATTCTTGAGTACTGTCAAGAATTTATCGACATCGGCTTCTGTGTGCATCTCTTCAAAGTAGCGGATTTGCCCACTCTTCTGCTCGGTCACGGCGACCATCGGCGCATTGCCACAGGCCCCGAGACACTCCATATGGTCGAGCGCAAACTTTCCGTCTTCGGTCTTCTCGCCGTGATGAATACCCAACTTCTCTTCTAGATGGTGCATGCACTGTTTAGAACCCCGCAACATACAGGGAACATTAGTGCAGACCTCAATGTGATATTCCCCCTTGGGTTCTTCGTGGAACATGTTATAAAAGCCCACGACACCGCCAACTTCGGCGGGTTCAATCCCCAAGATCTCAGCCAGTTCGTTTTGCGCTTCAACCGGACAATAACCAAATTCGCGCTGAATAATGTAGAGCGCGGGCAAAACTGCCGAACGTTGGTGCCCCACAGGGTACAGGCTCATCGCCTCGGCAATTTCTGCACGGATCGATTCAGAGAGTATCATCTGTCCACCTCACCCAAGACGATATCAAGCGTGCCAATGTTGGCAACCACGTCGCCCAGCATATGCCCCTTGCTCATCTGTCTGATGGCATAGAGATTGTTGAAACTAGGACCACGGACATGGAGGCGATAGGGCACGGCCGACCCATCACTATAAATGAAAAAGCCCAACTCGCCTTTGCTGGCTTCGATGCCATGATAACCAAAGCCAGGCGGGACGCGGAAGCCTTCCGTCACCAACTTGAAGTGATGGATCAGTGCTTCCATGCTGACGTCTAATTCGGCGCGAGGTGGCAAGCTAATCTTGCGCTCATCGGACTTGAACAGCCCATCCGGCAGATTCGCCATTGCCTGTTCCAGAATGCGTACACTCTGGCGCATTTCTTCCATGCGCACGAGATAGCGAGCATAACAATCGCCAGCGTTATAGACTGGTACCTTAAAATCGTAATTTTCGTAGCCGCCATAGGGCATATCGCGACGCAGATCCCAGTCGACGCCACTGCCGCGCAACATGGGGCCAGTCAGCCCCATGTCGATCACAGTAGCGCGGTCGAGCACACCGATATTTTCTAAGCGTTCACGCCAGAGAGGACCGGTACCCAACATGCGCTCGTAATCGTCGATCTTGCTGGGCATGTCCCGCACTAAGTCAGCCAAGTGCGTCAGGAAGGCAGGCGGCAAATCCCGCCAAACCCCACCGATACGAATATAGCTGGTCGTCAAGCGGGCACCGCAGACCATTTCGAATAGATCAAGGATGCGTTCGCGTTCGCGTGTCGCATACATCATCACGCTTAACCCGGCTCCGGCCAAGTCCAAGCTGTGGGTGGCGAGCCAGAAGAGGTGCGACGCAAGCCGCTGCAACTCACTCATGATCACCCGAATGACTTGCGCCCGTTCGGGGATTTCTAGGCCTAACAGCTTTTCTACCGCGAGCACATAACCAAAGTTATTGTTCATCGCGGAGAGGTAATCCATGCGGTCGGAATAATAGACGAAATCTTTGTAGCGCTTATTCTCGCCAGTCTTTTCAAAGCCACTATGCAGGTAGCCTATGTCTGGATCGAGGTCCACTACAGTTTCGCCATCCAACTCGACTACCAGCCGGAGCACCCCGTGGGTACTTGGGTGGTGAGGCCCCATATTGAGAACCATATTCTCTGTACTCATGCCTGGTGGCAAAGTGGGCGTCACACTTTCGGCTGGCAATATTTGTTTGCCAAGTGTTTCAAATTTAGGCTCATCAAAGGTGAACGAGAAAGGAACTTCCTCGCCGCCTTCGGGAATCTCTTTACGGAGCGGATGGTACGGCCAGTGGTCGGGCATCAAAATGCGTCGGGGGTCGGGGTGCCCTTCAAACTTCACGCCCATCAGGTCGGCAACTTCACGCTCGGGCCAGTTGGCTCCTTCAAAGACGCTGGTTAAGGTCGGCACAACTGGGTTATCCCCACCCTCGACCGGACAAACCAACGTAATATGTTGTTTGTGCTTGTAGGAGCGAAGTTGATAGACAGTGTGAAAGCGCTGATCTCGTTCGGACTCGGGCACCGGCAATTTGAGCCGATCTACCGCGGTGACATCGATCAACGCCTCGTAGGCCAACCCGGGCTCGTTTTTGAGGAACGTAGCTAGCGCTACCAACTGGGCTGGCTTGACATAGACAACTTGTTGATTGTTATGCAAACCCGCTGCCAGAATATCCTCCCCGAACCGCTCATGGATTTGGCGGGTATGGTCGCTCTCACCAGTGGGCAAGGGTGCAACTGCTGGGATCGACGGATCGTTCAGCCCAGGCAGGGTTTCATAAGGTCGGTATGACGGCGAGACATTCAACATGGATTACTCCACTGTACTGCATAAACCCAAAAAGTTTAGTTCTTACACTGGTTCGGCTACGCAACTTGCTTGGTGCGCAACCCCTCGAGCGACTCTGGAGCCCCTTGAGGGATAAAGACACCCGGTTGCTCTTTGACTTCTTTATATTGGCGAATCGTCTCGCGCGCTTGCTTGTCGCGCAACTTCTCGAGCGCATAGAGCAACGCTTCAGGTCGAGGAGGGCAGCCAGGCACATAGACATCAACAGGGATAATCTTGTCTACACCCTGAATGATGGCATAGTTATTGAATGGTCCCCCAGCGCTAGCACAGATGCCCATGGCGATCACCCATTTGGGTTCGGACATTTGATCATACAGTCGTTTGACCACGGGGGCCATCTTATTGCTTACACGCCCCGAGATGATGATCACATCCGCCTGGCGGGGGCTAGCGCGAAACAGTTCGGAGCCAAAGCGGGCAATATCATGCCGAGCAGTCCCAGTCGCGATCATTTCCATGGCGCAGCAAGCGAGACCGAACGCCAGCGGCCATGTACTATTCTGGCGACCCCAGTTGAGTAGCTTCTCTAGATTCGCCGTTAGAATACCTTCTGGCAGTTGTTCTTCGAGACCCATAATTTCCTCGTCTATGGTCGAGCATCAATCATCAGTGCCAATTAACAATGATGGGATGTCTCAAATCCGTTGTGCTTCACAGGACAGGTTATATCGACAAAATAGGCACAAGTTACAACCAATTTTGAGCTAACCGCTGAGATGTCGTGATAGCAGGCAATACACAACGGCTACATAACGTTTTTATCCTGACACTCGGCTTTGGGGCAGCGAGTGCAGGATAAGCTCTAAATACCCAGTGAAATCAGACGCCAGGGAGGAATGTTACTCCCAATCCAATGCGCCTTTCTTCCATTCGTAGACCAAGCCGATCAACAACACGAAGAGGAAGAAGGCCATAGGCAATAGTACAAACCAGACCGAATAATCGGCGCGCAGAGACCGCATTACCGCGGCCCATGGATACATAAAGATCACTTCAATATCGAAGAGAATAAACAGCATTGCCACCAGGTAGTACTTTACCGGAAAACGGCGGCGGGCATCGTGAAAAGGAATGATGCCCGATTCGTAGGGCTCTAGCTTCTGTTTGTTGTGCCGGCTAGGCCCCAAGAAGTGCGGTAAGCCAACGGCAATAATGCCAAGACCAGCGATGATAATAATAGCAATAAGCAGAGGTAAATAGTCGATAGCCACAGGTGTATCCTCGTGCTAGCAGTCCCTTCCCTAATTTTTGTCTTTGGGCACTGAGATCTGCAACTGCTAGAAGGAGCGGGAGGTGGTCGATTTACGAGTAGCCCGCGCCGATCGGTCAAAAACAATAAACACAGACATGCAATTGTGCGACATCCCCACCAGATTGATAATGCTAGCATGAGGCAAACCGTCTGTCAAACTTGTTTATGCTTGTGAAAAATCGAACATGATGCCATTATGTTTGCTCATCCAGCCGCTTCTATGCTAAGATTCCTG
>CAZMRA010000236.1:0-8075 GCA_964568485.1 uncultured Caldilineaceae bacterium
GTGCCCTCAACGGCTTGGCGGTCGCTGCTGACAACACCTTGTGGATCGGTTCGAACAAAGGCGAGATCTGCCAGTTTGACCCGGTGCGCGTCCAGTGTTTGGAATTTTTTAGCGGTGAGCCCGGCATGGTCGCCGGCGAGTTGACCAGCCTCACCATCGGCGCCGACGGGGCTATCTACTACACGACCGCCGGGGGTGGTGTGAGCATGTACTTAGGGGGACGCTGGCGGGCATTTACCATCCCCGATGAGCCGGTGATCGGCAACGAAATTCATAGCATCACCCAAAGTGAAGATGGGAATCTGTGGATCGTCAGTGAGCAGGGCATCCAAGCGATCAATCCGCTGACCAACACCACTGTACGCCAATTTACTCGGGATGAGAGCAAACTCACCGCGGCCACGCGTGAAGTGCTCCACGCCTCGCCCGAGGGTGGCATCTGGTACGGCGCCATTGGCGCGAGTTATTTCAACGGCTTGGGCTGGACCAGCTATACCGTGGCGGATGGCCTGGCGGGAAGCTTGGTGCAGGCGATTGCCACCGACAGCCAAGGGCGCACCTGGTTTGGGACCGAAGCGGGCCTGAGCATCTGGAATGGCAGCGAGTTTTTTAATCTGACCGAAGCCAGCAACTTGCCCCATAATCAAATCATCGCCTTATTGGCTGATGACGAGATGATGTGGATTAGTGCGGTGGATGCTGGATTGCTGCGTTTTGAACGAAATCAATTGCGCTTGTTTACCATGGAAAACAGCGCACTTCCTAGTAATACCATTACTGCCCTTGCCCGCAGCGCCGAAGGGGAGCTTTTGGTGGGTCATAATCGCGGTTTGTCCCGCCTGCAAGGGGAGCGATTTGTCCCCATCCCAGAGTTGAACGGCTACGCAGTTCGCGCCCTCGCCGTCGCCCCGGATGGCACCATCTGGGTAGGCACTAATGGGGATGGCCTCCTCTATTTTAATGGCGAACAATGGGGACCGCCGCCTAGCGCTGTCCGCCCGCCTTCACCCCAGATCAGCACGTTGTTGGTGGATCGAGTGGGCTCCATCTGGGTGGGGGCTGCGAATGGTGGGCTTTTGCGTTATGCCCTCTCAGGCAATGGGGCAGTGGTGGATAGTGAGTTGGAGATTGATTAATCGATCCCCAATCGTGAATCATGGATGACGCATAACAGTCGACGCATCACCTAAAGGTCGCTTATGGCTCAGACAATTTCGTTGTTGGTGCACGATACGCATGAAGCCGGGGTCAAGGTCGGGGGCATCGGGGCGGTGTTGGATGGCCTACTCAGCGCCCGAGCCTATCAGCAACAGGTCGCCCGCACCGTCTTGGTCGGTCCGCTGAACGCGGGCGACAGCACCGAGATGGAGCGGCTGGTCAGCCCGCGCAATGGTTTAACGATCCGTTACAGCAGCTTGCATGGCCTCTTTGATGATGTTCCCGAGGCGACGCGCCAGGCCTTGCAGCGCGTCGAGCAGCAATTTCAAGTGGCCTTGCTCTATGGCACGCGGCGCTTTGGTGATGCCACCCACGAAGTGATCCTGGTCGATGTCACCAACCCTAACCGTGACGAGATCAACAGCTTCAAGTTCCATCTTTGGCAACATTATGGCTTAGATTCGGCGCGGTATGAATGGAATCCGGAATATGATCAGTACATCTCCATCGCACCGCCCCTGTTTGCTGCGTTAAAAGCCATCGATGCTGATAGCGGGGTTGCCCCTGGCGAGAAGATTGTCCTGGCCCATGAGTGGCTGGGCATGCCCGTAGTCTTCGCCGCCCAATTGGCCGAGCCGGGGCAGTGGCACACCGTTTTCTATGCCCATGAGATGGCAACCGCCCGCGTGCTGATCGAAGGACATGGTGGCCATGATACGCGCTTTTACAATGCGCTCTTCAAAGCTAGAGAATGGCAAATGGATCTGGAAGCGCTGTTTGGGAACCAGGATGATTTCTTCAAACACGCGATCCTGCGCCAAGTGGCCCGGTGCGACAAGATCCTTGCCGTGGGTGATCTGGTGGTCGATGAATTGCGCTTTTTAGGGGGAGCCGTGGGCAGTGCCCCCATCGATTTGGTCTACAATGGAGTTCCGGCCATTGAGTGTACCTTGCCCGAAAAGCTCGAATCCAAGCGGCGGTTGCAAAAATATTGCGAGAATCTGCTCGGCTATGTTCCGGATTACGTCTTCACCCATGTCACCCGCTTGGTGATTTCCAAAGCCCTGTGGCGCGACTTGCGGGTGCTCGAACATTTGGATCGGCTCTTGCGCGCGGATGGGAAGCGCGCCGTTCATTTTATCTTGAGCACCAGCGTCCCTGCCGGACGTCGCTCGGAATGGGTGCACGCTTGGGAGAGCCAATATGGCTGGCCGGTGGGTCACCGCGCCGATAATGGCGATTTGGTCGATCACGAAATTCCTTTCTTCTTTGATGGGGTGGAGCCCTTCAACCGGCATGCCCAGGCCAGCCGCGCGGTGTTGATCAACCAGTTTGGCTGGAGCCAAGACCGCTGTGGGCGGCGTATGCCAGCGGAGATGGAGTTTATGGATGTGCGCCGCGGCAGCGATCTCGAATTTGGGCAAAGTATTTACGAGCCCTTCGGCATTGCGCAGGTGGAGCCCTTAAATTTTGGCGCGCTCTGTTGTGTCAGCAATGTCTGTGGTTGTGTTGGGTTTGTACAGCGGGCTAGTGGTGATCTGGCGCAAGTGCCCAATTTGGTGGTGGCGGATTATGTATCATTGCCGCCCAGCTATTGGTTGGGCAGTCCGTATGATGCGCTGGCCATCAACCAAAGTACGCGTGACTGGTTGGAAGCCACCAACAGTGCTCAGGTCGCCCAGACAATTTTCGACCGCCTCCCGCGCACATCCGCACAACTGCAAGCCATGCTGGAACAAGGTCAAGCCACTGCCCGGGCGATGAGTTGGGAAGTTGTCGTACAGGACTATCTCCTCCCCAGCTTACGGCGCTAAGCCTATTCTGTTAAGTGTGGTTAGTCCGTTATTATCGGATTTAGGCCAGATCTGGTAAGATCATAAAGTATGACAGAGCCAGAAGCTAGGTCAACGAAGGTTTCATCAACGGCTTCTTCCGCCGAACTTGATGCCATTGTCGGAGGGTATCACGGCGCGCCTTATGACATTTTGGGGCCTCACCTAGTAACGGAAGCTGGCCGCACGTTTCTCGTCGTGCGCACGTTTCGCCCATTGGATGCCCAGGTGACGTTGTTGGATCTGGCAAGCGAACAACGTTATCCGCTGACCCGCATCCATGAAGGGGGTATTTTCGAGGCCCACTTTCTCGATCGTACCGAGCCGTTTGCCTATCGCTTGCTGGTTACCGACCCGAGTGGTACCGAACATATCCTCGAAGACCCGTACCGTTTTCCCTTGCAACTGAATGATTACGATCTTTACCTCTTTGGTGAAGGGAATCTCTTCGAAGCGTACGATAAATTCGGCGCCCATCCGTGTACCATCGATGGTGTGGCCGGTGTCCATTTTGCGATCTGGGCCCCCAACGCGCAGCGGGTCAGTGTGATTGGTCCATTCAACGCATGGGATACCCGAATGCACCCCATGCAGCGCCGCGGTGAAGTTGGCGTCTGGGAGCTGTTTGTTCCCAATCTACCCATCGGCATGGTCTATAAATACAATGTTTTGTCGCGATTTATGGGCTATACGGTTGACAAGAGCGATCCGTATGGATTCTTTGCTGAGATGCGCCCCCATAACGGCTCGCGAATTTGGGATTTGGACCAATATGAGTGGCACGATCAAGCGTGGATAGAGACGCGGCCTGAGCGTCAAGCCCTCAACCAGCCGATCAATATCTACGAGGTCCATTTGGGGAGTTGGCGGCGCGTCCCGCACGACAATAGCTTTCTTTCCTATCGCGATCTCGCTCACCAACTAGCTGATTATGCCCAACAGATGGGCTACACCCACATCGAGCTGCTGCCAATCACTGAGCATCCCTATGATGGATCGTGGGGATATCAATGCACGGGCTATTTTGCCCCGACCAGCCGCTTTGGGACGCCAGACGATTTCATGTACTTTGTCGACTATTGTCACCAGCAGGGCATCGGGGTGATTCTGGACTGGGTGCCTGCCCATTTCGCCAAAGATGCGCATGGCTTGGCCTTTTTTGATGGCTCTCACCTCTACGAGCATGCTGATCCACGCCAGGGCGAACAGCCCGATTGGGGGACCAAGGTCTTTAATTTTGGCCGCAACGAGGTGTGCAATTTTTTGCTCAATAGTGCCCTCTTCTGGCTGAAAAAGTACCATCTTGACGGGCTACGGGTCGATGCGGTCGCCTCGATGCTCTATTTGGACTTTGGCCGCAAAGATGGTGAATGGCTGCCCAATCGATATGGTGGTCGCGAGAATTTAGAGGCAATTGATTTTATCCGTCGTTTCAACGAATTGACCCATACCGAGGTCCCGGGTATTCTCACCATTGCCGAAGAGAGCACCTCCTGGCCAATGGTGACCCGGCCGACCTACACCGGCGGCCTAGGGTTTGATCTGAAGTGGAACATGGGCTGGATGCACGACATGCTCAGCTATATGCAGAAAGATCCAATCCATCGTAGCTACTACCAGAATCAAATCTCCTTCAGTTTGATGTATGCGTTTAGCGAAAATTTTGTGCTACCCTTCAGTCATGATGAGGTCGTACATCTCAAACGTGCCATGCTTGATAAAATGCCGGGTGATCTCTGGCAAAAATTTGCCAATTTGCGGCTGCTGTATGGCTACATGACCGGTCACCCGGGTAAAAAATTGCTCTTTATGGGGGGCGAATTTGGGCAATGGCACGAGTGGAATGAAGACCAAAGCTTGGATTGGCATCTGCTCGATGAGCCCGCACATGGACAATTGCAACAGTTTGTTGCTCAATTGAATCACTTGTATCTCAACGAGCCCGCCCTCCACGCCCTGGAAACAAGCTGGGAAGGCTTCCAGTGGATCGATCTCAGCGATGCCGCGCAATCAGTGATCAGCTTCTGCCGCCGAGCGCACGATCCAGAAGATTTACTCGTCTTCGTCTGTAACTTCACCCCCGTCCCGCGGTGGAACTATCGAGTAGGTCTCCCCAAAGCTGGAAGTTATCAAGAAGTGTTGAATAGTGATTGGCCGCAATTTGGCGGAAGCGGCGTTGAAAATCCGACATTGATTCACGCCGAAGACTATCCGTGGCAGCATTGCACTTGGTCGGCACCGCTCAACCTGCCGCCGTTGGGGCTGACAATTTTAAAGCCATGTCTATCAGGATGAAAATAGCATGTCTATGGAACCAACTGCGCGTCCATTGATCCAAGTAGTTGAGGATGATCCTCACTTAAATATGGCGTTGAGCGAAACACTGCGCTCCTACGATTTTGCCGTAGAATCGTTTGCCAATGGGGTCGAGGCTTTGGCTTGGTTGCAAAATCACCGCCCTGACGTCATTCTCTGTGACATCCTGATGCCAGAGATGGATGGCTATACGTTGTTGCGTCATACTCGTGCCACCCCAGAGCTGCGCATGCTGCCCTTTATCTTCTTGACTGCGCGTACCTCCATGGCCGACCAACGCTTGGCTCGCGAAATTGGGGTTGAAGATTATCTGACCAAGCCGATCGACAGTGAAAGCTTGGTCATCGCCATCAAAAATGTGCTGCGCCGTCAGCAGCAAATGCAAGAGGCGATGAACCGCCAGATGGATGAGCTGCGCAACCGGATTGTCACGGTTTTGCAGCATGAATTCCGCACACCATTGACCTTCGTCTTGGGCTATGCGGAATATTTATTGGAAGCGATCGAAACCGGTTATGACCGTGAAGAGCTGCACAAATCAGTCTCGGCCATCTTGGATGGAGGGCAGCGCCTCCAACGGCTGATCGAGAGCTTTCTACTCTTGGCCGAATTACAAAATCATAAGCTCAAGAGCGAAGAGTTGCGCGATCTGAATCCGTATCTCTTGTGGCACAGCGTGGTCTATGCGCTTGATCCGGCCTCAATAGCCCCCAATTTACAGATTGAGGTGGGTGAGGAAACAGAGGACGTCGTCATTAATGGCAATGCGGCGTTGCTGGAAGAGGCGTTGCGGCGCTTGTTGGATAATGCTATCAAATACAGCCGTCCCGACTCGCAACGAATCCAGCTGCTCGTCCAATCAAAACCACCGTACGTCGGTCTCCAGATTATCGATGACGGTGTGGGGATGACTGCCGAGCAGGTGAAGGCACTAGCAAAGCCCTTTGAGCAGCTCAATCGTGAAAATCGTACCGAGCCGGGCGCTGGCTTGAGCTTAGCGTTGGTGCGTCATATTGCGGTGCTCCATGGTGGCAACTTACAGATCGATAGCGTGCCCGGTAAAGGTAGCACATTTACCATCTGGTTACCTGCCGCACACCCGACAGTACAGTGATAATGGCCGATTTATTGGTTGTAGAAGGTTGGCTACCCGCCGGTTCTGCGGACTTTGCGATTGCCGAACTCACGGTTTCCCAGGGCCGGATCGCCCCGCCCGGAGCGGCGCTAGGCGCGTCGTCCACCCTCAACGCCCGCAATTGTTTTGTGTTGCCTGGCTTTGTGGATGTACATATCCATGGCAGTGCCGGCCACGATATGATGGATGCCGATCCCGCCGGCTTGCAGGCCATCGCGCGCTTCTTGGCCCAGCATGGGGTCACTAGCTTCCTCGCCACCACCATGACGGCGCCCCATGACCAGACGCTGGCCGCTGTGACCACCGCAACGCCCTTAGTCGGTCAGCCGACTGGAGGAGCGCGTATCTTAGGCGTTCATCTCGAAGGGCCCTATATCAGCCCCAAATTTCCTGGCGCCCAACCTGCCAGTGCAATCCGTCCCCCGGACTTGGCCGAATTTGCCGAGTTGACCGCTAGCGGCGTCGTGCGGATGATCACGCTCGCCCCAGAAGTCCCCGGCGCCGATCGTTTGATTCAAGCTGCTGTTCAGCAAGGAATTGTGGTTGTTTTGGGCCATACCAACGCCACGTATGAGGAATGTCTGGCTGCGGTTGAGCTCGGGATCAGCCAAGCTACGCATACCTTTAATGCCATGCGGGGGCTACATCATCGCCAGCCGGGCACGTTGGGGGCTGTCCTCAGCAACGACGCCATTACCGCGCAGATCATCGCCGACAATGTGCATGTTCATCCAGCGGGGCTCAATATTTTGGCCCGCTGCAAAGGCCCCGAACAGATTTTGTTGATCACCGATGCCATGTGCGCGGCCGGTCTAGGCCCCGGCGAGTACGATCTGGGTGGCCAGCAAGTCACGGTGCGGGATGATCAATGTCGCCTGGCGGATGGAACGTTGGCGGGAAGTATCCTCACCATGGATAAGGCACTGCGTAATTTTATGGCCGCCGCTGGTTGGGATCTGGCCCACATCTGGCCGATGACCAGCCAAACCCCGGCGCGCACGCTCGGGCTCGCCGCCGAGATCGGCACGTTGCAACCGGGTGCGCGGGGCGATCTTGTGCTGTTGGATGAAGCCCTCGAGGTGGTGGCAACCATTGTGGATGGGGAAGTCGTCTACTTGCGTGTTCCGGAGCGCCTGCAGACCAGCGCTTGAGTAGCTGCCACAAGCTTACTGGCGAGGAATGGTTGTCTGCAAGACTGTCTTCGCCCCACGCGCCAGCAGCGCCTCTTTCACTGCCGTCGCTGTGCTGGGCGTTACCAGCGCAATGATATTGCCGCCTCGTCCGCCACCGCTCAATTTAGCTCCCAAGGCTCCGGCGGCCCGCGCCGCTGCAATCAACCGCTCCAGGGTTGGTGAACTTACTCCCAGTGCCTGCAGAATCTGCTGATTTTCATTGAACAGCTTCCCAAGCTCAGGGGCTGCGCCGGCTTCAATGGCTTGCCGAGCGGCAGTGGCCAAGGCTGCGATTTCGTCAAACCAGGCTTCATAGCGGGCTGGATCAGCTTGCCAGCCCCGGCGCACATCACCCACGGTGAGCTTGGTCGGCGCGGCGATGCCGCTGTCCGCAATCACGAGGGTGAGATCGGCACCAGGGGTAAAGCGTTGCGGGGCTTGGTTCTTGACAAACCAGATTGG
>CAZMRA010000237.1:0-8071 GCA_964568485.1 uncultured Caldilineaceae bacterium
TTCGCACGCGACCTCTTTGGCACGGAACGTCCCGGAGCAGCATTAGTGGCGGCGGTGGCTTATCTCTACAGCCCCTACTTGCTGACCAATGTCTTTATCCGCGGCGCGATTGCCGAGGCAGGCGCCCAGACACTGCTGCCGTGGATCTTTTGGGGTATGCGGCGTTTGCTCTATGCGAAACAACCGGCGCGCTATATGGTGCCCGTCGCTCTCGGCATCGGCGCGTTGGCGTTGACGCACACCATCTCATTGCTCTTTGTCCCGCCGGTGCTGCTCGGCTTTATTGTGATCCACTGGTGGGCAGAACGCCGCTGGCCGACCTTGCGCTGGACCATCTTCACCTTGCTGCTGGCAATGGGGATCAGCGCCTTTTTCTGGCTGCCTTTGCTCTGGGAACGCCAATATCTGGCGACGACCGCGTACGAAATCGCCCAGACGATCTGGTTACCCGGCAGTGTTTGGACGTGGGAGAATTTTCTCGACCGTGGTTGGGTCTTTAATCACACCTTCGAGCGGCCAATTCGCCTCGGCCTCGTACAAACTGTGCTGGCGGTGCTGGGCTTTGTGGTGGGCTGGCGACGACAACGAGATTGGATCTTCTTTGGGGTGGTGGCACTGGTCAGCAGCGGCTTGATATCGGCTTGGGCCTTGCCGCTCTGGCTCAACAGTGACATTCTCAGTGTCGCGCAATTTACATGGCGGCTTTTGTCGATCCTCTCGCTGCCGCTGGCCTTGTTTGTGGGCGGGCTGGTCTGGCGAGCGCGACCACAATGGTTGGCCATTCTCTTGACCATCGGCTTGGTACTGCTGGTGATCTGGGCGCACAAGCCCCGCTTGCAGTGGATGGATGTCTTTGCCGATGAAGCAATCGACCTAAGTTTGCCGGTTTTCTTGCAATTCGAAGTGGATAAAGATATTCTGGATGGGGGCGGTAGCAATAGCTCGATCCAAGAGTTTCGCCCACGCTGGGCCGATGAAACACTCGAGCTTGAGCTGCCCGATCGCAGCGTGACGCCGCTGGCGATCACCAATGTCGCCGCCAATGCCTTTGCCCTAGAGGCGCAGATCAACACGCCCAACCCAGCTACGTTGCGCTTCCAGCAATATTATTTCCCCGGCTGGCAACTTATACTCGATGGGCAAACCGAACTCACGCCCTACCCGACCACCAATCTCGGCCTGCTAACGGTCGATCTACCCGCGGGGACGCATACGCTGCAACTACGCTGGCAAGGGACCGATCTGCAACGGTGGAGTGGAGCGATCACCATCTTCAGCTTGGTGATCTTGATCAGCGCCGGCTGGTGGCGAGGTCGTGTGCGTTGGTGGTTGCTACCACCGGTAGCAATGCTGGCTATTGTCCTCACGGCTGGCTTCGCACAACCAACGCCGCAGCCGCTAACTGTGCCCACGACAGCGGTTGATAGCTTTGGCTTGCAGATGCTGGGATATCGCAGTGAAGTGGCCGAAGATGGCCTCTATCTCTATCCCTACTGGCAGATCATCGACTCGCCGCCCGAGGCAGTGCAATTGCGTTGGCTGCTGCAGAATCAAGCATGCGAGACAGTTGTGGATAGCACCGTCTATCCCTACTATAACAGCTACCGCGCCAGCAATTTCCCAGCAGGTACCCTGGTGGATGATGCCTATCGCCTGCCTTTGCCGCCCAGTTTGCCTGCCGGCACCTACCAATTGGGGGTGCTCATTGGCGAGGAGGTGGTTGATTTGCTTGGGGATCCCCTCTGGATTGGGCAAATCAACATTCCGCAGCAACCACCGGCGCGGGTGAAACCCCGGCATGAGGTGGACGCCCAAATTGGCCAGCGTATCGAGCTTGTCGGCTTCGACCTGCAACGCGGCCAGCAACTGGTCAACGCCAATGCGGCGAAACCTACCATTGTGCGGCCAGGCGATTATCTGCGTTATCGCCTCTACTGGCAGGCACTGCGCCCACTGCAACATAACTATCATGGCTTTGTGCATTTGGTGAATGTGCATGGTTGGCCGCTCGTCCAAGAGGATCAGCTGCCGGGGCCATTTTTCCACCCCCCACTACTCTGGGATACCTACCATCCCCAGACCGATACCTATTTGCTGCGCATTCCGGAGGATGCGCCTAGTGGTCTCTACTGGCCTGCCACGGGGATGTATAATTTTGCCACCATGCAGCGACTACCCTTTTACACCACAGACACAGCAGGTGGGATCAACCTTGCAGGATACGAATATCGACTGCCGCCGGTCAAAGTGGTCAATTCGCCGACAGTGCAGCCTGCTCAACCACTAGCGGTCGAACTTGGCACCATCGGCCACTTGATCGGTTATGATCTCTCCCTGCCTGCGCAGACGATCCGCGCGGGCGAGAGCTTTACCACCACCCTTTATTATCGCAGCGAGCAGACAACGACCGTGGATTACACACGCTTTTTGCATTTTTACGATCCCGAACGCGGCATGGCCGCCCAGCACGATGGCTTACCCCAAGCGGGTGTCAACCCAACCTGGAGCTGGTTCCCCGACGAAGTGATCGTTGACCCGATCCAGTTAACATTGCCACTGACGACCACGCCGGGCACCTACACGCTGTATCACGGTTTTTATGATGCTGCCGCCGATGCAGTGCGCTTACCGCTGACCCAAAACGGCGCCCGCCTGCCCGATGATCGCGTTCCACTCACCACGCTGACGGTTGTGCCATGACCCTCGCCTACCCCCATTGGAAACGCTGGTTGATCCTCGCGCTGCTTGTCATCGGGTTTGGCGTGCGGATGTATCGCTTGGAATTTCACGGCTTGTGGAGCGATGAAGGGATCAGCATCCTGCGCAGCAGCCAACCCTTGCCCGCCTTAGTGGCCGATATGCCGGTCGAGCAGTTGCCCGGGTATTTTGTCTTGCTCCATTTTTGGCTCAAAGTTGCGGGAGATAGTGATTTCGCGCTGCGCTTCTTCTCGCTCTGGCCCAGCATCTTGAGCATTGCCTTGCTCTACCGACTCGGCACGGAGCTGGGCGATCGCCGCACTGGGTTGATCGCTGCGGCGCTACTGGTGGCCAATCCGTTGCAACATTGGTATGGTCAAGAAGGGCGCACCTATAGCTGGCTGGTGGCCAGTACACTGCTCTCGAGCTGGTTCCTCTGGCGGCTGCTGATGCGCCAACCGAGCTGGGGGAACTGGCTAGGCTACGTTTTGTCCACTACGCTGACCGTCTACCTGCATTATCATGGCTTTTTGGTGCCGTTGGCGCATACGCTCTTTGTGATCGGCTGGACCCTGGTGCGGCGCGATTGGTCCACGACGCTGCGCTGGGTGGGTGCGGGGTTTGCCACCTTGCTGCTCTTTTTGCCTTGGCTGCCGCGGGCGCTGGGCATCTTTGACTTTCAAGGCTGGCGCGAACCGATCGATCCATGGCAGATCCCCTGGCGTTTTCTGACTGCCTACACCGCGGGCGAAGCCCTGCCTGATCCGTGGCGCATGCCCATCACACTGCTCTATCTTGCCTGTCTGGTAATCGGGGCGTTCCTCTGGGGCCGGCGGCAGCGTGAGGCTGCGTTCTTTTTGCTCAGCCTGGCGCTGATTCCCTTGGTGGCAGTGTTTCTGCTCGCGTTGCGTCAACCCGATACGCACGAGCGATATATTCTCTTTATCGCTGGGCCGCTGCTGCTGTTGGCGGCGGGTGCCTTGCGTTGGAGCGGTCGCATCGCCTGGCTGGCACTCGCACCGCTTGCTCTGTTGATTGGCGCCAACAGCCTCGCCATTGCCCAGCAGTATCACGATCCAGCTTGGCAAAAGCCCGACTTCCGCACCGCCGCCTACGCCATCGCCGATTGGGCGCAACCAGGCGACGTAATCTTGGTAGATGGGCCGAATCCGCAACTCGTCTTTTTGCACTATTACCGTGGCGATCTCCCCGTGCATGATCTGCGTTTCTTGGAGAATGCCGACTTTGCTACAATAGACGAAACATTGCAGGCGGCGACGGCCGGCGCGCGACGAGCGTGGGAGGTCCTCTATTTTCACGAGCCGGGACCAATCCAATTTTGGTTGGCGACCCAGGGTTGGACAAGCCCGCCGACGGCCTATAATGGCGTGCGGGTAACGCTGTACGGGTTACCGTCGGCAGCTTCGCCACAAGCGTGGCAAGCGCTGGAGGTGCCATTTGGGTCAGCACTCACGCTGACCCAGGCAGCGATTGCTCCTAATCCAACCCAGGCGGGCGATCTGGTGACGGTGACGACCCACTGGCAGACGCACGAACCCGCACCCGATTATCAATTTAGCCTGCGTCTGACCGATCTCAATGGCTCGCTGATCCAATCGCAGGATTATGGGCCACAAAACTGGTTCGCGCCCACGTCCACGTGGCCGGTGGATGCCATCACCGCGGATCAACGGGCATTTCTCTTGCCGCGCGAGTTACCCGCAGGCCGCTACCAGATCACGCTCCGTCTCTACAGCCCAATGGACGGTGTGGTCGTTGAAACTCCTGCTGGTCAGGACGTAACGTTGGGCGAATTTGATGTGCTAGCACAGGGAGCCCCATGAAAAAAGCCAAAGCGACCGCGACCACAGCCTTTGGCGTCGGCAAACGCGAATCGCATGATTCGTCTAGCTTCTACGAACGCAATCTCTATGGAGGTGCCTCCAAGCAGCCCCAGCCTGAGCTTGTAAGTACTTCCGTTCCCCCGGCGCCGCTCAGCGAATGGGCTGATCGCGTCTACTGCCAATCGTCCACAAACATGTCGATGATCCCCGATGCGAGCGTGGCCTTGGCCTTTACGTCACCGCCCTACAATGTGGGCAAAGATTATGATGCCGACATCACTTTGGCTGATTACTTGGCATTGATTCGCCAGGTGGCGAGTGAAGTCTACCGAGTCTTGGTGCCGGGCGGCCGCTATGTGATCAACATTGCCAATCTGGGACGAAAACCCTATATTCCCTTGCACATGCACTTTTACCAAGAGCATATGGCTGTTGGCTTCTTGCCGATGGGCGAGATCATCTGGCAGAAGGGCAAAGGGGCTAGTGGCAATTGTGCTTGGGGCAGCTGGCAGAGCGCCAAAGCGCCGCGACTGCGCGACATCCACGAATATTTGCTGGTCTTTGCCAAGGCGGACTATTCCCGGCCCGACCGTGGCCAGTCGGACATTAGCCGCGATGAATTTATGGCAGCCACCTTGTCGATCTGGGAGATTCCGCCAGAATCGGCGCGGCGCGTTGGTCATCCCGCGCCGTTTCCGGTGGCCTTGGCCGAGCGGGTGATTCAACTCTATTCATATGTAGATGATGTGGTGTTGGATCCCTTTTTAGGGTCGGGGAGTACAGCGGTGGCTGCGCGGAAAAACCGTCGGCATTACGTGGGCTTCGATATTTCGCCAGACTATTGCGCACTGGCCGAAGAACGGATTGCCCTTACGCAACAGTCAAGCAATAAGGAACAGTGACCGATAGCCGGAATAGCTACCGGTCACTGTCGTTCAGCTATACGCTAAAACTACTGGGCGTTGCTGGCAGCCCAGGCGTTGATCTGACGTTGCACTTCGTCGATGATCTTTTGAGCGCCCGCATCATTTAAGCGTGCGATCAAGTCTGGCGCAGCCTCATCATACGAGACAAAACCTTGCGCAATCGGATCAGCCAACTCCTCGAGCAGAGCCGAGACTTGCGCAATCTCCGTGGCAATCGGTTCGCGATCGACCACAAAGCCCAGGGCAACCGAAGGCGTCGCCGTATCGTTCATCTCTTTGGTGCGTTCCCATGCGCCCACCTGCTTCGGATCGCGATAGTAGGCGTTGAACTGATTGCCAAACATCCAGTCCGTGTTGGGATCGTAGTTGCTGGTTTCGGCGGTCACACCTTCAGGGTAACGAATCACCTTATTGGCTTCATCGGCCCAGATCCAGTGGACATCTTCGATACCGCGCGAGAGCAGGTTATAGACCTCAACATCGGTATTCAGCAATTCCAACACTCGCATAGCCTCGATGGGATGCTGAGAAGTGGCACAGATGCCATTCAGAGTCGCAATTACACCTGCGGTATCGAGGATCAGAGGATCAGTGAGATTCTTGCTTTCGAACTCAAAGCCGAACGAGGTTTGAGCTTCTACATCATTACCCGGCTTCTCGACATGATAACCCATGGCATAGAGACCAGCACGGAAATTGGCGCGACCCTCATCATCGGTCGGTGGGTTGGATGACATGAAACCAGCATCGACCCACTTTTTCGTCAGGTTGGCAGCTTCGCGGAATTCCGGTGTTTCAAGCAGATTAACCACGGTCAACGTTTCGTCGTCATACTTCACACCGATAAAGCCAATGCCATCATCCAGCGGGTCATAGCCATAATAGGTGGAGCGCCAGAGGCCAGCATCTCCTGTCGAAGTGGTGAAGACTGGTGTAATGCCTTCGCCATCGCGGACCGCTTCCAAGAACGGCTCCATATCTTCCCAGCGTTCGACACCATCCAGGCTGAAGTTATATTTCTCCAGCAGATCGGTGCGGACATGGACACCCCACGGCTTGGGGAAGATCTGTTGATTGATCACCCCATAGATGTGGCCATTGATGCGGGCAGCTTCCCAAGTGGTTTCAGGCATGCTGGCCCAGAGCCCAGGGGCTTCTTCCTTGAGCAGATCATCCAGCGGCATCAATGCCCCATTCGCAACATTGTTGGTGTAGCTATTGGTCCAGGGTGCTGTGAAGATAATGTCACAGGTTTCCCCAGCCGCCAAGCGCAATTGCATTTTGTCGTTATAAGCGGCAAAATCGATCGGCTCCAATGTCAACTGCACCCCGATGCGCTCGTTGAAGATCTCATTCAACGCATCTTGCACAGCTTGCAGATCCCGCGGGATGCCACGGCTGGCATAGGTATAGGTGACCGGCACTAGATCTGAGGCCGGCGCAGCCGCGCTTTCCCCGGCCGGGGCTGCACCTGGAGCAGCACAGCCGACCAACAAGGCTGCGAACAGTAGCAAATTTGCAACTGCACGCAATGAACTAACTTTCATGCTTGTATCTCCTTTAGGTTTACAAAGCAAAACAAAAACAACCAACGTAAGCAATAGATGAACAGGTAAGCAAGTCAATAGAGCCCGCTGAAAGGCGAAACGAGCGCGACCGAACAGTAGCCGGCGACGCTTTTGCCACGTCTGCCAGCTGCTGCCGAACGCCCATCATTAACCCTTCAGCCCACCAATCGTGATGCCACGCACAAAATATTTTTGGAGCAACAAGAAGGCAAAGAGCGCGGGGCCAAACGCCAAGACCGCCATAGCCATCCGTGCCGATTGGGTTGGGATGGGGATGCCGGTTGTCTGCGGATTGGAAGCCAAAAAGTTAATATTCTGCATCAAAACGTAGAGCAGATATTGCAGTGGATAGAGCGAAGCTGTATCGATAAAGAGCAGGGCCAAGAACCAATCGTTCCAATAGCGCAGAATAAAGAAGAGGCCAATCGTCGCCAGCACCGGCTTGGAGAGCGGCAATACCATTTGGAAAAAGATGCGCCACTCACCCGCGCCATCGATGCGCGCAGCGTCGAGCAATTCACTTGGTAATTGAGCAAACGAAGTCCGCAGGATCAACACATACCAGGCGGTAACCATATAGGGCAGAATCAACGCCAGCATGTCATTTTTTAAGTCCAAATAGCGGGTAACCAAGATGTAAAAGGGTACCATGCCGCCATTAAAGAGCAAGGTAAAAAAGACATAAAAGGAGAGCGGACCCCGCAAACGGTAATCCTGGCGCGAGAGCGCATACCCCAATAGTGAGCAGAACAAGAGTCCAAACATCGTGCCCAAAGCCGTGACGACAATCGTCACCCCATAGGCGCGTAACATTTGCCCAGGCTCTTGCAGGATGTATTCATAGGCAAATGTGGTAAAACCCACCGGCCATAGACGGTAGCCCTCGCGGGCGATTGCCACTTCGTCTGAAAGCGAAATCGAGATAATGAGCACCATCGGCAGGAGACAGGCCAAACCCACCAAAAGCAACACGACGTGCACAAAAATCTGCCCGAGGGTTAGTGGGCGCCGACGCTCTGTCGGCACGATGGGGGAT
>CAZMRA010000238.1:0-8065 GCA_964568485.1 uncultured Caldilineaceae bacterium
ATGTACTTTAAAACGCTGAAAAAATAGAGATGAGGAGCAAAAAATTATGCGTTTAGCAGGCAAAGTTGCCATCGTAGCCGGAGCAGGCTGGGGAGGCATTGGGGGCACCAGTGCTTATCGCTTTGCTCAGGAAGGCGCCAAGGTCGTCGTCAATGCGATGCCGGGTGAAGATCGGATATACGAAACCGGCGAACAGATTCGCGCCATCGGCGGCGAAGCAGTTGTTGTCCCCGGCGACGTCGCCGATGCTGCGGTCTGGCAAGCCCTGGTTAAGGCGGCAATCGACAATTTTGGCAAAGTCAATATTCTGATGAATAACGCAGCCAATGCCACCATCAAACCAGTCATTGAAATTAGCGAAGAAGAGTGGAATCGAGCCTTGGCGGTGACCCTAACTGGCTCGTGGTTGGGTGCGAAATATTGCATTCCCGAGATGATCAAAGCCGGCAGTGGCTCGATTATCTTCACCTCCACAGTCAATTCACTGATCACCAACCCCCACTTTGGCGTGTATAGCTCCTCCAAAGCTGGGCTCAATGGCTTGACCCGCAGCATAGCCATGGAATATGGGCGCAGTGGCATTCGCTGCAACGCCATCGCACCGGGGTTGATCATCGGGGCTCGTCAGCGCGAAGCCCTGCAAAATGACCCGCTGGAAGACCAACTAAACGCCGATCTCTATCCAGTAGGCCGGTATGGCAGCCCAGAAGATATTGCCAATGTGGCGCTCTTTTTAGCTTCGGATGAGGCAGCCTTTGTCACGGGGATTGTACTCGTAGCCGACGGCGGCTTGACGTTACAATCGCCCGAAGCCGTGGCCCGCCCAGCCTTCCGCAGACGCTGGCGCGACGATATCCTCGTGCCGCAGCCGCTGGATGAAGTCTATCCGCCAGATGCAAGCTGATTGAAAGCGCAACCCACTCAAAATCGCTGGGTGCATGGCTACCCCATGAGTCACCAACGATTTTGAGTGGTGTATCGGTTGTCTGTGGCACCTGTGCGCATCATCGCTATAGCGCCTAGACCCTTCTTTTTTTAATTTGACGAATTGCTAAACTCTTTTTATACTGTACTAACTACATCATAGCGTGTCCTTTTCGCTCGCTTGGCAAGCTCCCATTCTTACATTCGCCCTGCAATTCATACCATCGAGCCCTTCATTTCGGCCATAACTGCACCCTTGTCATGAGGCGCGGGGAATGTATCGAGCATTTTTGCTCACCAAGCATGTAGTCGTGCTACACAAACCATCACCTTCTGCTTAGAACAATCCATAAAACATTGCGGCTTCTTCTCGTTGGTCGCAGAGTTTATGGAAGCTGTTGGGCATTGCTCACTTTGGGTGAGCTCCAGCTTGTTATACCCGTTGAGTACGAAATTCAGTTGTTCATGTCGATCCGCAGCCTGTTTGGGGAATTGCTTAGGTGAATCGCAATGAACAAAGTGTTTCGCTAAAACCCTATCCTACGTATTCTCGCCACTCCCCATTCGATCTGGCAGAAATCGCGGGATAGTACATCCATTCTTTCATTATTCCAACGCCTTTTACCAACCAAAGGAGGTCAGATACTCGCCAGCGCATTTCCTGCCCACAAATTGTGGCTTGCTCTCTACCGAACTTGAGGAAACCAGAGGAGGCTGAAGTAATGAATCGTAAATTTTTCGTAGTGGCCGCACTCTTGAGCATATCCTTGCTCATTGTGGCCTGTGGTGGTGCACCTGTCGAAGCACCGGCGGCGGAAGCGCCCCCGGCAGCAGCAGACGCCGCCGACACACCTGCCGCAAGTGGGGAAGCAGCTGCTCCCACTGAAAGCACCGGAGAAGCACCCATGCTCCACGAAAAGGTGCTGGCCGGTGAACTCCCTCCCCTCGACGAACGCATCCCCGCTGAACCGTTGGTCATCGAACCCTGGAATGAAGTTGGGGTCTACGGTGGTACCTGGCACCGCTTTGATACCAGCCAGACTGGCGACCACCTGACCATGGCCATGTACGGGTATTCACCCGTCCACTGGGTGCAAGATGGGCTCGATAAGCGCCCTGGTTTGGCCAAAGGCTGGGATTTCAACGAAGACAAGACGGAATATACACTCTATTTCCGCGAGGGGACTCGCTGGTCCGATGGTGAGCCGTTCACCGTGGATGACTTCCTCTACTGGTGGGAAGACATGGTGCTCAACCCTGACCATTCGGATGTGCCGCCGGATTATCTGATCTCTGGTGGCGAAACAGCGACCATTACGAAAGTTGATGACTATACGCTGCAATTCAGCTTTGCTGCCCCCGCGCCGCTCTTCTTAGATCGCCTAGCGATGTGGCCGAACGGGATGCAACCACGTGGTGAGCGCTTGTTCGTTCCCAAGCATTATCTCATGCAGTTCCACCCCAAGTACAACAGCGAAGTAACCACCTTTGAAGAGCACGATGTCAAACTAGACTGGCGTATCAACCCCGAAGCACCAGTACTCAACCCGTGGATGCCGGTTCAGTACGAACCAGGCACTCGCCTCCTGCTCGAACGCAATCCCTACTACTACGCAGTAGACACGGCTGGCAATCAGTTGCCCTATATCGATTATGTCGATGTGACCTACATTGAGAATTTGGAAGTCTCCAAGTTGCGTGTCACAGCAGGTGAGCAGGAATTCTGCGGGCGCCCTTGCAGCAGTCAGCCTTTGAGCGAGTTGAGTGTCTTCCGCGATGCCGAAGCAACCGTTGGCCTCAAGACCCAATTGTGGGATGGTGGCGGTGGCACCGGAGTGATGGTCTATCCCAACTGGACACACCTGGACCCGCAAAAGCGCGAGCTCTACCGAGATCGTAACTTCCGCTTGGCCCTCTCGCACGCAATTGATCGCGACAAAGTACAAAGCATTGTCTATTTCGGAACTGGCGAAAAGACCACCGGCACCATGAGCCCCAAAGCGATTGAGTTTACGGCCAATGATGAAGGCCGCGAACTCTACGAACAGTGGCGCGATCTGGCGGTCACCTACGAACCCGAGAAGGCAGCGGCCTTACTGGATGAGGCCGGTGCAGTGGACGCTGATGGTGATGGCTATCGCGAGCTGCCCAGTGGCGACCAGTTAACTCTGCGCATCGACTGTTCAGCCGGGGCAATGCAGAGCCGCACCAACTCTCAAGCCACCGAGATCATTCGCGAAGGCTGGGAAGCGGTCGGTCTGCGCACGCAGATCAACGTCGTGCCCGACGAGCAGATGGTCGTCATGCAGGACAACTCCGAGATCGACATTCGCGGCTGCTGGGGTGTTGGTGATGGCCCCAACTTCTTAGTCTTCCCCAACTGGGTCGTCTGGGTCGGCAACGACCGCACCGCCCCGCTCTATGGCGCATGGTATAGCGTCATCGGCACCGCCAAAGAAGGTACTGAGCTGGATCTGGATCCGCTAGAGCGCAACCCACCGCGTGAAGAGCCACCACCAGATGATCCCGCTTGGCGCTTGTGGGACATCTACGATCGGGCCCGTGTCGAGCCGGATGATGCGAAACGGCTGGCCCTTAGCCAAGACATCATCCGGGTTCACATCGAAGAAGGTCCCTTCTTCATTGGCACCGTTGGTAACGAAGTGGTGATCGTCGCTTCGCTCGACATCCTAGGAAATGTCCCGACCCGCGAGCAACTCGGTCAGGGTGGCTTTGTTGGCCCGTGGATCATGTCGTACTTCGGAGCAATCTATCCCGAACAGTTCTACTACAAACCTTAACTCGGTTTAGCGGACCGTGAAGTTCAATCTCTAAATGAGTGCACAACTTGTTTAGAGATTGAACCCAGCGAGTTCAATAGATGGTACACGCTACGCTTAAGTCGAGCGTGTACCATCCACCACTCACTAGTTTGGACTCTGCCCGTGTAAGGAAGTTGGTTATGCTCACTTATATCATCCGCCGTCTTTTGTACATGATCACGACGTTGGTGCTCATCTCGATCATCGGCTTTTTTATCATCAACTTGCCGCCGGGTAGCTATCTGGATGTCTATCAAGCGCAACGCCAGAACATGGGCACCTTTACTGCAGAGGCGGAATTGGAAGCCCTGCGCGCCCGGTATGGGCTCGACAAGCCGATCTACCAACAATATTGGATCTGGGCGAGTGGTTTTGTCCGGGGCGATTTTGGCCACTCTTTCCAATACAATCAAGAAGTCAAGAATCTTATTTGGGAACGCTTGGCCTATACCGCGCTAATCGCCACCTTGACGCTGGCCTTCACTTGGGTCATTGCGATTCCCATTGGTATCTATGCGGCAACGCATCAATACAAAATAGGCGACAACGCGGCCACGTTTGTTGGCATGGCTGGCTTGTCGATCCCCGATTTTATGTTGGCGCTGATTGTGATGGTCTCAGTGCAGCGCTTTTTTGGCATCTCCGTAGGTGGCCTCTTTTCACGCGAATATATCGATGCTCCCTGGAGCTTTGCCAAATTTCTCGACCTACTGAACCACCTGTGGATTCCGGTCTTTATTGTCGGGGTTTCCGGTACTGCAGGGTTGATGCGCATTATGCGTGGCAACCTGCTCGATGTGTTAAACATGCAATATGTCCAAGCGGCGCGTGCCCGGGGCCTGCGTGAGTCAACGGTGATCTTAAAACACGCGGTGCGCAATGCCATCCACCCACTGATCATGTTGCTGGGCTTGAGCCTGCCATCGATCGTCTCCGGTTCGCTGGTGGTTTCGATTGTGATGGGTCTGCCGACGATCGGGCCGCTCTACTTTAATGCGCTGCGCCAGCAGGATATGTTCCTGGCTGGCACGGTTTTGATGATGTTGGCGACGATGTTGGTTTTGGGGAATTTCTTGGCAGATATTCTACTCGCAGTCGCTGATCCACGGATCCGTTACGAATAAATTGGTTGCCGGAAAAGGAACGTATTTATGGCCGAGCAAGTAATTCGGGCTACCCCTGCACTCGACGAAGAACTACCACAAGCAGCTGATTACGCCCAAGCCGCACAGGTCTCGGGCGATATTGGACAGCTTTCGATTGGCAAGTTGATGTGGCGGCGTTTTCTGCGCAATCGCCTTGCCGTCGCTGGGGCCATTGTATTGATTGTGATGTATAGCACCATTATCTTCGCCGAATTTGTCGCCCCTTATGATCACTTGCTCTCGAATCCAGATTTTGTCGCACGTCAACCGCAGATGCCCCGCTTTTTTGATAGCGAGGGCAATTTTCATCTGCGTCCCTTTGTCTATGGCACCACTACCACGCTCGACATGGAAAATTTAGATTGGGTGCACGAGGACGACACAAGCCAGATTTACCCGATTCAATTTTTTGTCGAGGGCAAGCCGTACAAGCTGTTCGGCCTCTTTAGCAGCAATCGCCATCTTTATGGTGTAGAGGAACCAGGCACGATCTATTTGCTCGGCACCGACCGCAATGGCCGCGATATGCTGGCCCGCATTCTCTTTGGCGGACGAATCTCATTGACCATCGGCTTAATTGGAATTGCGCTGACCATCATCTTTGGCTCCTTGCTGGGGACGATCTCCGGCTATTTTGGCGGTATTGTCGATACCTTAATTCAACGCAGTACCGAGTTGCTGATGTCGTTCCCCAGTATTGCCCTGTGGGCCGCCTTTGCTGCCGCGCTGCCGGCAGACATGACCAATACCACCCGCTTCTTCTTTATCTCGATCATCCTCTCGCTGCTAGGCTGGACAAGCCTCGCCCGGCAAGTACGTGCCAAGGTATTGGCCTACCGCGAGATGGAATTTGCCGCAGCAGCCAAAGCGGCCGGCGCCTCGCACTGGCGGATCATTTTGGTCCATATGTTGCCCAATGCCCTGAGCCACATCATCGTTGTTGCCACCCTGGCCATCCCAGGGATGATCTTGGCCGAGACTGCACTCAGCTTTTTGGGCTTGGGGATTCTCCCGCCTGCGGTCAGTTGGGGAACGCTCTTGCAAGATGCCCAAACGGTCAGCGTTGTCGTCAAAAAACCGTGGCTGATGTTGCCTGGCCTCTTTGTGATCTTGGCTGTGCTCAGCTTCAACTTTGTCGGTGATGGTCTCCGCGATGCCGCTGATCCCTTTGCAATCTAAGCGTAGCTGCTAGTGATAATACACATGGAATGCCGAGCGAATGACAAAAAGTAACGATATTATCCTTCAAGTGCAGGATCTGCATACCCACTTCTTTACCGAGAGTGGCACCATTCGGGCCCTATCCGGCGTCGATTTCACCATCCGCCGCGGCGAGGTGCTGGGAATTGTCGGCGAAAGTGGTTGTGGCAAAAGTGTCACCGCGCAGTGCATCATGAACATGGTGCCGCGGCCGGGCAAGATCATGGGCGGTGAAATCCTCTATTACCGCGATGGCTACAAAGGCGGGCAAAGTGGTGCCGTCAATCTGCTCGGGCTCGATCCACGCGGCCGCGAAATGCGCAGCATCCGCGGCAACGAGATCGCCATGATCTTCCAAGAACCGATGACCTCGCTCGACCCACTTTACACGGTCGGTAGCCAGCTTCTCGAAGCCATCACTTTGCATCAAACTGTGACCAAACAGATGGCGCGCGAGGTTGCTATCGATGCCTTGGCCAAGGTCCATCTGCCCGAGCCTGCCCGCATCTTCGAAAGCTATCCGCACCAGCTGAGTGGTGGTCAACGCCAGCGGGTGATGATCGCCATTGCCCTCAGTTGCAACCCCAGCTTGCTGATCGCGGATGAGCCGACAACAGCGCTCGACGTGACGACCCAAGCCCAGATCTTGGATCTAATGCAGGAGCTGCAAGAAGCCACCAACATGAGCATCATCTTCATCACGCACGATCTAGGCGTGGTGGCCGAAATGTGTGATGAAGTGGCGGTAATGTATTTGGGTAAGGTGGTCGAAAAGAATAGTGTCGATTCGATCTTCTACGATCCCAAACATCCTTATACCAAAGCCCTGCTACGTTCGATCCCGCGGTTGGATGAGACCGACCATCAACGATTGGCGGTGATCCGCGGCAACGTGCCCGATCCGTCGGTTGTGCCACGAGGCTGCCCGTTCCATCCTCGCTGCCCCGAATTTATGCCGGGAATTTGCAACGAGATCGTCCCACCGATGATCACGCTTGATAATGACACGGAAGTGCGTTGTCTGCTCTACGGCGGTGCCGAAGAGAAGCTGGCAAAATCGCGAGCGATGGCAGCACAACCGGCATAGATCGCTATAGCAATCTCAACGATAGCAAACGCAAATGCTTCAAAGGCAGTAAAAATTTGGAAGCGTTAGGAATCTGAAAAATTTAGCTTCTTCTGAAGTTTAGATAGCAGAACTACGAATGGGGATGGCCGATGTCTGAAATGCAACCCGAAATGAGCCAAAGTCGCACCGGAGCGCAACCGCTACCTTCGAATGGGGCAACTGCCGAGCGCAAAGTTCTGCTCCAAGTCGACAATCTGCAGATGCACTTTCCGGTAAAACGAGGCTTCTTCCGCCGTACTATCGGCTATGTCAAAGCGGTCGATGGGGTCACCTTCTCGATTCGCCAAGGCGAGACATTTGGCCTCGTGGGTGAAAGTGGTTGCGGCAAAAGCACCACAGGGCGGTGTATCGTCCGCCTGCTCGACCCAACCGGGGGCACGATCACCTATCATCATCAACGCCAGGGGCCGGTCCGCATCGAAAACCTCACGCCAAAAGAGATGCGCCCCTACCGCCGCGATTTGCAGATCATGTTTCAGGATCCCTACGCTTCGCTCAACCCGCGCCTCACGCTCAAGCACATTGTCGGCGAGCCCTTGATCATCAACCAGGCCTATCGCGGCAAAGAGCTGGAAGAACGGGTCGCGCAATTGTTGCGCTCAGTCGGACTCAGCCCCGAACACATGAACCGCTATCCCCATGCCTTTAGTGGTGGCCAGCGCCAGCGGATTGGCTTAGCTCGTGCTTTGGCGCTCAACCCTGAGTTCATCGTGGCAGATGAGCCAGTCTCAGCGCTGGATGTCTCGGTCCAAGCGCAAGTGCTCAACCTGATCGAGGATCTGCAAGAGCAATTTAACCTGACCTACTTATTCATCGCCCACAACATGAGCGTGATCAAACATGTT
>CAZMRA010000239.1:0-8018 GCA_964568485.1 uncultured Caldilineaceae bacterium
GGCAGACGTTCGTTAATGTAATTGGGATCGTTGGCGCAGCGGGTACGCAGACATTCGCGCAGCGCATCCGTGCGGCGTACCTCGCCAGTATCGGGGTCGATCCAGTCGACATCTTCGGTGTTTTGGTAGTTGGCGAAGCGGTCGCGGCACTCCTCGCAGAGCTGATCGCGCAGATAGATGCGAAAATTTTTGCCACTCTGTTCCCACCACTCGTAATCGATGTGAAACTTGGTATCGACAGTTGGGCGAAACCGGTTCAAACGCTGACGTAAAGACGATTGGGTCATACGCAATGTGCTCCTCAAAGGGTGGATCAGGCCAGGGCAAAGAAACCACCGCCCACATCGCGAAAGCGGCGATTCGAGATCAGTGCATAGAAGATAGGGCCGGGCGGGCTGCGACGTACGATGTTGACTGCGCTATAGACGCTCTTGGCGTGGACAGTGCCTTGTGGGTTCAATTTGGTCAATTCGGGCACAATTTGCTCCACAATTTGCGCCAAGCTGACTCCGTCGCGGGCAAATTGTGTGCGCAGTTCCTCAATCGGCTCGCTCTGTTCCTCAGCCACGATCATGTATTCATCATATTCGCAGGCCACTGGCACCTTGTTCATCTCGAACAGTAGACGGCGGCTCGCCAAGTCGGCGCTCGCCATGCGCGCCCATTCTCGCTTAGGACGCCGCGTGCGATAATCAACAATTACCTCGTTGGCTGTGGCGGAACGCTCAAGCGTAATGTAGGCCCCGACTGGCAGTTGATGGTCATCCATCCACTTCGCCAGCCCCGAAACATAGCGGCCTTCGTGGACAACCCAGCCATTGAAGCGCGTACCCCAACGGCCATCCACCAAGGTGATGAGCGACTTACCCCGTTGCCCAGCCGGGAAGAAATTAACCGTACGGCCGTTGATCGGCAAGGTCCCGTAGCGACGGTGTGGGTAAGTGAGGGTCAACACTGTACTGGGCACAATGCGCGGGATCTCAGTAGTAAGGCTGCTCTCGCCCCATTCATCGTCCAATTCCCACTCGATCTGCAACATCTCCACACTAAGCAGTGCTCGATTGTAGGGTGTTGGGGAATATTTCAGAAGGGCTGGAGGATTGAGTAGTTCAGGGGGTTCGAGCCGTTTGAGAAACCACATGGCCTCATTGCCACTCAGGATGCGGTCAAACCGTGCATCCTTGCTCAGCGCATGATTGAGGCTAATCGCTCGCATGGGGAGCGAGACATTATCAGGAATTTCCAGTTCGGCAAGAATCTCTTCAGGGCGGATTGGCTTGCCTTGCATTTCGATCAAGGCTTCGGCAATGTTCAGATAGCCTACGTGAATATCGGCCAACATGTCCGCCAGCAGCCAATAACCATCGACTTCGACAAAATCTTTGCTACGGCTGCTCTCTTCAAGGCCATAAAGGAGGCTCTCGTCGATCTCCGCCTGATAAAGCTCGTAAAGCTCCTCGGCAGAGAGCAGAGCTTTTTCGCCAGACAAGTTGGCAGCGCTTTCGTCATTCAATCGGTGGCGCTTCAAGCCCGCGGCAAACTCACGCTGGCCATCAGGGAATTTCACCTTGATGACCTCAAAATCACCATACTCGGGATTTTCGCCAGGGCGAACCTGCATGACTTCCCCTAGCGCAAATTCCAGCGCTGGGAAAACAAGCCGCTGCCCAACCGTATAACGCTCTTTGGGTAGGTAAATCGCACCCTTGGATAATTCACTATCGATTCTTGCATTCTCACGCCGGATGTATTCCTGCACCAAGGCGATGGCCAATTCTGACAGCATCTTTGGCGCCTGTACATCTAGCAATAACTGATAGAGAAATTCTAGATCGTCCGGCGTAACTTCAAATTGGTCCCGCCAGAAAGCTGCGGTTTGAGTCTGGCGTTGTAACACACGTGTCTCCTAAAAAGTATTCATTCAATGAAATGAAGTGAGGATTATCTCTAGCAACGAACAATTATAGCAACTTTACGCAGGTTTCGCCAAAAACTTATCAGACTTGTAGGTGAGAGGCGATCGCTTTTGCCAAACTTGTGACTTTACCCTATTTAGGGTACCATTAGGGCTATTCAGCGCCCACCTCGCATTTGCGTGAATCATCGATCTACCAAAAGAGAAAACTATGGCCAATCGAACCATTGCCCTGATCTTAGCGGGCGGCGCGGGTACTCGTCTAACTGTCCTTTCTGAAGAGCGAGCCAAACCGGCGGTGCCCTTTGCTGGCAAGTTTCGTATTATCGACTTTACCCTGAGCAATTGTGTCAATAGCGGTATCTATACAGTCGGCGTGTTGACGCAATATCGCCCCCATAGCTTGAATGACCATATCGGTATCGGGAAGCCGTGGGATCTCGATCGCGGACGAGGTGGCGTGCGGATTCTGCAACCCTACGAAGGACGGCGCGGACAGCAATGGTATGCCGGCACCGCCAACGCCATCTACCAGAACCTG
Organism: uncultured Caldilineaceae bacterium; assembly: GCA_964568485.1. Taxonomy (GTDB): domain Bacteria; phylum Chloroflexota; class Anaerolineae; order Caldilineales; family Caldilineaceae; genus CFX5. Next base: position 2,457 of record CAZMRA010000239.1, read on the forward strand.
GACTTCCTCCAGGAAAATCGCGCCGATCAGACCCTCGTGCTCTCGGGTGACCATATCTACAAGATGGATTATCGCCCGATGATCGATTTCCACCGTTCGCAGGGTGCCGACCTCACCATCGCGGTGATGCCCGTCCCGCTCGAAGAGACCCATCGCTTCGGCATCATGCAAGTGGATAACGATCAACGCATTGTGCAATTCTACGAGAAGCCCAAAGAGCGCGACAAGGGTAATCTGGCCTCCATGGGGATTTATGTCTTTAACACCCATACGCTCGCCAAGCGCTTGAGCGAAGGCTCGGCCACCACTCCGCGCTCGGATTTTGGTCACCATGTGATCCCAGCCATGCTGGAGGCCGGTGACCGCGTCTTTGCCTACAAATTTGAAGATTATTGGGTGGATGTAGGCACGATCGACTCGTATTGGCAGACCAATCTGGCGCTCACCCAGCCCACGCCCCCACTCGATCTCTACAATGCTCACTGGCCGATTCTGACCAAATCCGAAGAGCGTCCGCCAGCCAAACTGGGGCCACAAGCCAAAGTGATCAGCAGCTTGATCTCCAATGGTTGTATTGTGCGCGGTTTGGTGATCAACAGCGTGCTCAGCCCCGGGGTCTATGTCAGTCCCGGTGCCGTCGTCAAAGACAGCATCGTGATGAATGATACGTGGGTAGGGCCAGGTGCCTTGATCGACAAATCGGTCGTCGACAAACAGGTCGTGGTCGGTGCGGGCGCGGTGATCGGCACAGGCGATGAAAGTGTCGCCAATGAACAAATGCCCGACAAACTGAGTTTTGGCATCACCGTGGTTGGCAAGCGTGCCTTTATTCCAGAAGGTGCGCAAATCGGGCGCAATGTGCTGATTAACAGTGGCCGTGACGAAGCCGCCTTCCCTGCCGATAAAATTGTTGCCGATGGGAAAACGGTTTAGCGTTCTGAAGCTTTTGTCCGTCATCAATCATCTTTCGTCAATCGTCCAATTCGAGGGCAATAATGACCACAGTTTTTGCCATGATTATGGGTGGTGGGGCCAGCGAACAATTGAGCGTGCTGACTGAAGTGCGTTCTGAGCCAGCTGTTCCCTTTGCTGGCAAGTTCCGCCTGATCGATTTTCCGCTGAGCAACTGTGTCAACAGCGAGATCTATAACGTTGCAATCTTGACGCAATATCGCCCGCGTAGCCTCAACGATCACATTGGCATTGGGAAACCGTGGGATCTAGACCGTAGCGATGGCGGTGTGCGCCTGCTGCAGCCCTACCGTGGTGGCCCCTATGGCGATTGGCAACGCGGCACGGCCGATGCAGTGCGCCGTAATCTGGATTTTGTCGAACAGCAAGATGAAGAGCATGTCTTGATCTTGGCCGGTGATCACATTTACTTGATGGATTATCGCCCGATGTTGGCGCAACATGTGCGCACAGGGGCCGAGATGACTATGGCCGTGCGCCGCGTCAATCCCCGCGACACCCATCGCTATGGGATCGTGACATTGGGGGCAGATCAACGGGTGCTCGAGTTCCAGGAGAAGCCGCGCCGCACACGTGAGACGTTGGCCTCCATGGGCATCTACATCTTCCGCAAAGAAGTGCTGATCGAGTTTCTGGCCGAGAGTGATTATGTGGAATTTGGCTATGATGTGTTACCCGCCATGCTCCAAGCCCAGCGGGGCATCTACGCTTATACCTTCCCGGGTTACTGGGCAGATGTGGGCACAGCGCAAGCCTATTGGGAAGCCCAAATGAGCTTATTGGCCGAAGAGCCAGCGTTGAACCTCTATGATCCGGAATGGGTCTTGCACACACGCAGCGAAGATCGGGCTCCTGTCAAAATAGGTGCCAAGGCGCAAGTCGCGGGCAATCTACTGTCCAATGGCTGCCGGATCGATGGCATCGTCGAGCGCAGTGTGATCTCAGCTGGAGTGTACATTGCCGAAGGGGCGGTTGTACGCGACAGTGTGATCTTTAACGACACCGTGATCGAAAGCGGAGCGGTGGTCGATCGCTGCATCCTTGACAAAAAAGTGACCATTAGCAGCGATGCTCAGGTAGGGCATGGCGACGACAACACCCCCAACAAAGAGCTACCAGAGACCATCAACACTGGCTTGACCTTGGTGGGTAAAGGCAGTTTCATCCCCAAAGGGGTACACATTGGGCGTAATGTGATCGTGCACCCCTATAGCACTGCCCAAACCTTTGGCCGGCGGAAACAGATCAATAGCGGCATGAGCATTGGCATTAATACCCGATGAGTTCGATCACGATTACCACGATCACCCCGGAACATTTTGAAGCGTTAGCCGAGTTACAGCGCACCTGTTACCCCACACTCGGGGCCAGTGAGCTGATGGGGGTTGATCATTTTGCCAGCCACTATCGGATCTTCCCCGAGGGTCAATTTGTGGCTCTTGTCGATGGGCAAGTAGCCGGCCAGGGTTCTGGCTTCTTTATCGACTTTGATTTCGATCACGCTCAACATTCGTTTCGGGAGATCTGCGCCGGGCTCTATTTCACCAATCACGACCCACAGGGGGCCTATTATTACGGGGCCGATTGGAGTGTCCATCCTGCGTTTCGCAACCGCGGGATTGGCCGCCTGCTCTACGCCGCCCGGCAAGACTTGGTAGTCCGCACCAACCGCCGCGGCATCGTCGCTGGCGGTTTGATCCCGGGTTATGAACGCTACAAAACGCAAATGAGCGTGACCGCCTACGTCAATGAGGTGGTTGCCGGGCGCATCTTCGACCCCACCTTGAGTCTACAACTGCGCAATGGCTTTCAGGTGCGCGGTCTATTGGAGAATTACATCCAAGATAGCGCCTCAGACAACTGGTCAACACTGCTGGAATGGGCCAATCCGCACTATACGAACTCCCCCACCCCGGCGAGTGCTCAGGCTGGAACATAATGGGCACCAAAACGAGCGTGTTGCAGCCAAAATTGGTGCAGCCAGCCATGCAACTCTAGAGGCGATGATAGCCGCACGAAGGGCGGACTATACGCATCGTACAAAAGTTGCTCATAGAGACGACGGCGGCGGTAGTGGCTGCGCAAGGCCCGCAACAGAATTGAGTTGCGTCCCAGCAAGTGCCCCCAAGATTCACAGTTCTTGCTCTCCCACAGAGTTTGACGGTCCCACACATAGCGCAGGTTGCGCCACGCCAAACGGCTCAAGGTAATACTCAGCGAATAATCCAGCCAAATAACTAGATCCACTTGCGGCCAAATCAGCTCGCGCACTTGGCTGTAGTTGCCGTCAACCACCCAAGCATCTGAGCGCAAGGCACGGGCACTCTGCGCCAGGAAGTGGTTCTCAGGTCGCGGCTGCCAATCGCCACCCCAATAGAGGTTATCGAGTTCGATGTGTTTGCAGCCCAAGCCATGCGCCAATTGTCGAGCGAGCGTGGTTTTTCCGACACCCGAAGTGCCAACGATGTGAAGCTTCATTGTTTTCCTCTCCTTTTTGCCTGTTCGTCGCAAAACGTAGTGCAAACGATACAGATCAACTTGCAGGATTTTGCGATGCTCGTTGGAAACCAGTTGTCAGCGTTGCCTGTAGCCGACGTATTGTAGCCAAGAGGCAGCATCTCCACACGACGTTCTGGGATCGTTCCCCATTGCTCTGCTCTACTGATTGCTGGGCAAGTTACAACTCTTGCCTTTCGTTTGCTATACGAATAAGCCACGCGGCCAACAAAAAACGCCCGAAGCCACATTGCTTCGAGCGTTTTTCGGTTATGGATGAGCAAGCTTGAGGATTGGCGAGCGTTGCGGAGCGCCCCTCAATCTCACCGCGAGAATAGGTTATTCAAGCGTCAAGTTGTAGCGATAGACACCGTCGGCTGCGTTCAGATAAAGCACATCCAGGTTGGATTCAGTGAATAGCAAGCCTTCAATCGTCGTATTCGCCAGAATCTCAGCGTGGATCGCGTACCAAGTGCTGCTCTCCGGCGATTGGGCGAACAAACCAGCCCCGGTTCCCACATACGTCGCGCCATTGGGATGGGCCGCAATCGACTGGATGCCACCGCCCAACACGTTGCTCGCTAGACCAGCTTCCAACCCTTCATTTGAGAAGCTCCAGGCCGCGCCGGCCGTGCTAGTAGCATAGACCCCGTTGACATCCCCAAACCAGACCCGATTGCCATCATACGGGTCAATCGTCATGGCCGAGAGCCCCCAGCTCGACGGATAGATGTTTGGCGTCAGGCGCAACCAGCTATCACCAAGATCGAAGCTGATGGCGATGATGCCGCTGCCGTTGGCCGCTTCACCACCAGCGTAGATCACGCTCCACAGGAGGCCACCATCTTGCCCGCGCCCGGTAAGTCCAGCCATTTTGTCGATGCCATAAACGTTCCAGAAGCCTTCACCGGCACCTGGTTTGGGTGTCCAGGTATGCCCACCATCGGTGCTCAGGAAGGGCTGCTCGCAATTCGCGGCGAAGACCAGATTCGGATCAAAATTGGCGGTCAACAAGGGGCGGAAGCCTTCCGTCCCGGTCAAGGGTTGCCAAGTTGCCCCACCGTCGGTCGATTTGTAAATTGGGCTCAAAGCGGTGCTTGTGTCACAGGTGTTGCCGTTGCCACTAAAGAGCACATTGGGATCTGCTGCGTTCATGATGAACTCTTGCACGAATGGCGTGCTACTTACCAGTCCCCAGGTGTTGCCATCGTCGTTCGAGCGATAGAGCGAGCCATTGGCATACGCATAGATCGTGCTGCTGAAGCGATCGCCGATCACCCGCTCGGCCCAGTGGCCATCGATCAACAATTTCTCGACAACCGCTGGCTCCTCGACAGCCGGGGCCACGCTAACAGTGCGGTTGTGGGGGCGGTAATAGTAGTTGTGACCACCACTATTGTTCCCATTGCCGCCGCCGTTGTTGCCACCATTGTTGCCGCCGTTATTGCCATTACCACCACCGTTGTTCCCACCATTACCACCGTTGCCATTGCCAGAGCCGACATTGCAACCGCCATTGCCAACGCCGATGTTGTTGTTGCCATTGTTGACACCAACGTTGCAATTGCCGTTACCAACGCCGACGTTGCCGTTCCCATTGCCAACACCAACATTGCCAATCCCATTGCCAACGCCGATGTTGTTATTGCCATTATCAACCCCGACATTGCCACCACCGTTGCCAATCCCGATGTTGCCATTGCCGTTACCGACGCCGACATTGCCGGTATTGGTGCCCATGTAGTTGATGTTGTTGAAGTTGAGGTTCAAGTTTAGGTTGACGCCACCGTTCCCCAGGTTCCCGGTGAGCACACAACTGCCGCCGTTGCCAACCCCAATGTTGCCGGTGCCATTGCCCACGCCAATATTGCAATTGCCATTCAACGTGCCGATATTGTTGTCGCCGTTGTTCTCACCGACATTGCCCGAGCCGTTGCCAACCCCGATATTGCCATCGCCATTATCGACGCCAACATTCCCGACGCCGTTGTCAGTACCGATATTGTTGTCACCATTGCCAATGCCCGTGTTACCGGTCCCGTTGCCCACGCCGACATTGCCGATGCCATTTTCGACACCGACGTTGCCACCGCC
>CAZMRA010000240.1:0-2227 GCA_964568485.1 uncultured Caldilineaceae bacterium
CACCACAGCCCGCACGCTGGAATGGGCGGCCACCGCGGCGCAAGGCATCGATCCTGAAGACCCTATGAGCTGTCCCTGGCAACGAGTCACCGCCTTCGCTGGGGATGTCTCGCTCTTCATCCGGCCTGGGTACCGATTTCGCGGCATTGACGTGTTACTCACCAACTTTCACCTGCCGCGCTCATCGTTGCTGATGATGGTCAGCGCCTTTATTGGCCAGGCCTACCCCGATGATCTCGACCGGGGCCGCCAGCTCCTGCTGGAGACCTACGCCATCGCCATCCGCGAGGGCTATCGCTTCTACAGCTTTGGCGATGCGATGCTCATCTTGTGAGACGGCGCTCTTTTTTGTCTACACGAAACACGCACTATACGTCAATGATCACCTTGACCACTTCATCCTCGTAGGCGGCGTTCATAGCGTAGGCTGCTGGCGTCTGCTCCAGCGGGAAGCGGTGGCTGATCACCCCGTTGAGATCCACCAGCCCCGCGGTCGCCAAACGAATGGCCCGTGGATAGGTGTGCTTCATGCGGCGGACGGCGCGGATCGTCAAGCCTTTGCGGCGGATGGTAGAATGTTTGAGCGTAAACTCATCCGAGCCGGGGATGCCCACCAAAGCCAGCCGCCCACCGAGCCGCGCCATCTCGGCCGCCCATTGCACCGAATGATCAGCCCAGGCCGCCTCAATCGCCACATCTACCCCGCGGCCACCGGTCTCCGCCAATACAGCCCGCACGGGATCGCTCTGGGTGAAGTTGATCGGAATCGCCCCATAGCGTTCGGCGACGCGCAACCGCCAATCGAATTGGTCGATGACAAAAATGGGATGCGCGCCCGATAATTTGGCCAGCTGCAGACAATAGAGGCCGATGCAGCCGGCGCCCAAAATTGCCACAGTGTTACCCACCTGCAATTTGGCCAGATCGATGGCATGGATGGCGATGCCCAGCGGTTCCAGCAAGGCCGCCCCCGCGTCATCGATACTATCGGGGATGGGGAAACAGGTGTGCGCGGGCATCAACATCCATTCGCACAAGCTGCCATCATCGGGAAACGAGCCGCAAAAATGCAGCCGACGGCACAAATTCGGGTGACCATGTTCACACATTTCACAGCGGCCACATGGCTGCGCCGGATCCACCGCCACCCGCGTACCAGGCAACAACGGCTCGAAATTGCCATCCAGCGCATCTGGACCAACGGCATCCACCACTGCGCCAAATTCGTGGCCGAGGATCAAAGGCTGCTGGATGGTGGTGTCACCAATGCGGCCATCGAGATAACTATGCAGATCGCTCCCACACAGGCCGACTGCGGTTACGCGCAAGCGCGCCTGGCCAGGACCGGGCGCTCCCGGCTGCGGAATGGATTCTACGCGCAGATCGCGCGGACCGTGTAAGCGCACGGCCTTCATCAAGTTGGTTGTCATGCTGCAAACCTAAGTTCAAGTCTCTCAAAAAATGATCCACAGATTCGCTCAAGCAAGGCGCTCATGCGAATCTGTGGATTGTCATCACCATTGTGGTTGTTTAGAGCGTGCCAGTTGGCTCGTGTAGCTGGGCCCGCACCCGTTCGGGGTAGATGCGGATCACGGTCGACCAACGCTGGGCGTGTTCCTCGGGCGCTACGCCGATCATTGCCAGGCCATTGCGATATTTGGCCACGTAGGCGGCCCGTTCGTTCGCCGCCGCTGGCTGCGGATCGATGCGCGCTTCACCGATAAAGACCGCAAACATCTCGCCGGTAGGGTCAGTGTTAAAATTGAGCGCCACGCGCGGGTTGCGGCGAATGTTGCGTACCTTCAGCGCATCCGGCTCGGAAAAGAGCAGAAAATGATCCCCGCACCACAAAAACCAGATCGGCGTGGGCAAGGGTGTGCCATCCCGGCGCACGGTTGTCAACCAAGCCATTTTTTCGCGGCCTAGCCACTCGGCCAACGCGGGCTCAATCCGCAACGGCTCCTCTGTCTGACTCATGCCGCTTGCTCCAGGAAGCCAGTCACCACAGGGTTTTCCGTCGGGCCAAAGCCCACATTGAGCTTGAGTTGATACTGGAGCTGGTTCTCCACAAAGCGATAATATTCGGTGACGATGAAGGGCGTCTGGTAGAAGCAGATCTGCAAGGCGAAGGTATCATCCGCCACCCACGCGCCACTGAAAGCCGCAGGTTGGGCCCCATAGCGGAAAGAGTTCGCTTCACCTTTCTGCCAACTGCCGGGCATCACCA
>CAZMRA010000240.1:2237-8015 GCA_964568485.1 uncultured Caldilineaceae bacterium
GGTGCGCACAACCGTAGCTTGCGAGTCGGCAAAGGTCAGCGTCGCCGCTTCAATCCCCTGGTCATTTTTGGGGAAGCGATAGGTCTGGCCGTTGACTTGCGGCACCAAGGGGGAGCTGGGCGCGCCGGCTTGCGGAGCCAGGGCCAGCTCGGCCAAGGTTTGCTGCAACGCCGCATGGGTGGCCGGATCCGCAGGCAGCGGCGCTGGGCCCAACGCCGGCAGCAGATGTTGCCAGACCAGATCAAGGACCGCTTGCATGTTGCTCAAGCCGCTGGTGATCGCAATGACGGTCTGTTGTTCGGGGAGGACGACACAAAATTGGCCAAAGGCGCCATCCCCGCGATAGGCCCCATAACGGCAGCGCCAGAATTGATAGCCGTAACCCTGCCGCCAATCAATGTTTTGTGTGTGGCCCGTGTCATTGTCAACCTGTTTGGCAGTGGCCTGTGCGATCCACTCGGCGGGCACCAGTTGTTTCCCTTGCCAGACGCCCTCCTGCAGATAGAGTTGCCCAAAGCGCGCAATATCTTCGGTGCGAATGCTCAAGCCCCAGCCGCCGACGTTGATCCCGCGCGGGCAACTTTCCCAGGTCGGGTTTTCGATACCCAACGGTTGAAAGAGGCGCGGCTGCAGATAGTCCAACAAGGTGATGCCGGTCACGGTCTGCAAGATGGCCGAGAGCATGTAAGTGGCGCCGCTGTTGTAGACAAAGTGCGTACCGGGTGGATGGGTCACAGGCTGGGCGAGAAAAGCGGCGACCCAGTTGCCATCTTCGCGTTCGTGTAGGGCACCGGTCGTATCTTTATCATGACCGGTGGCCATGGCTAGCAGATCATGCACAGTCATGGCGGCCAAATAGTCGCTCACCTCAGCGGGCCGCTCGTTGGGGAAGAAGTCCAGCACGCGGCTGTCCAGCGAGAGGAGACCTTCCGAAATGGCCAACCCGATGGCGGTCGACGTAAAGCTTTTGCTCAACGAAAAGAGTACATGCGGCTCGTTGGCTGCATAGGGTGACCACCACCCTTCCGCAACCACATGACCATGGCGCACGATCATCAGACTGTGCAGGGAATTGAGCTGTGCGTTGGCATCGGCCACAAAGGCCGCAATCGCCGCCGCCGAAATCCCCTGCGCTTCCGGTGTACTGCGAGACAAAGCGAGAGTTGGATTGCTCATAGTCGTAAGTAATGAATGGTTCGATGAAGTACGAACTGTGACGAGTATAAGATCAAAAAGATGCGTGAGAACCATTTATAACGGCGGCTCACGCATCGGCTTGTCAATGGCTATGCGGATGGTGACCGTGCTCATGGCTATGATGATGATTGCCATGACTATGCGATGTCGCATAATGATGTGCTAACAGATCCGCCCCAAAATCGTCTTCGGGATCACGCCAAACCGAGTGAATATGGTTACCATTGTTTTGCGTGTTGTCATACTCTACCAAGAAACGGGGCGCTTGCAGCCGATAATAATGGGGCTGGCGGCGTTCGATCCCACCGGCCCAGGCAAAATGGATATGCTCCACGCCTCGCTCGCGCAACTTCTGGAATTCGATCTCGGCGAGCTCTTCGGGCATGCGGTTGATGTAGTCCCCAATCAACGCCAACAAGATCTCGCGTTGTCCATCGTTCATGGCGCTGGCAGCCACCCCTTTGGGCGTCGTCGTATAGCGCATGGCCTCTAGATCTTCCACAGTGACGCCATTGGCTTCGCAAAATCGCTCCATGGAAGCGAATTGCGCGGCCACCGTGGGCGGATCCTCAATCCCGGGGGTGGGCCAGGGCAAGGCACCATCTACCACCTTAGGCCGGTTAAGCATAGCGATATCGGGCGGGGCAACAGAAGTGAGCAAAGCCTGGGCTTGTTGCTCTTCCGAAAGATTATGCATCAACTCGCGGGCGAGGTCTTCGATCCCAGCCAATGGGCGCAGCGAATTCTGGCCGATCAAGGGCGATTCTGCTGGGTTGGCCCCAAAAAAAGTTGGCGTCGGCGCGACAATCTGCCCATCCACAATCGTAAAATTAAGCGAGATATGATGCCCTTCAAAACGCCAGCCCCAGGGCCGTTTCTCGTGGGGATCGCCAAAAATCGTCACGTAATAGAGCAACACATCGCGCCACCAGAGTTGGGTTGTCCAGCCCTCCAAACCGTCGAGCATGGTCTCCAGGCCCATGATGGTCGCAGCGGTGACCCAGCCCGGGCGGCTCAAGCCGGTCATGATCAAACGCTGGGCTGCACGCTGTTGCGCACGATCCATCTCAGAGAAAGGCAAGCCTCGGCGTGGAGTAGGGGTATAAAACCAACGGCTTCGCTCGCTTTCATCGTCAAAATCGAGTTGGGCCTTGGCCTTTTGATCAGAAGAGAGGCTGGCCAGAAAATTGTTGGCAGCTTCTCCCATTCGCTGAACCAGTTCGCGCGCCGCAGCTCCTATAGGGCGGTCGGTTTTCATACTACAAATCCTTTCGAGCGAGCACTATTGGATTGGTCAGAGGAGGGTGTGCGCCCATAACTCTAGCACGGCAACAGAAAAACGACAAGTCATTCTCTGCAAACGTCACGCGTCAGCGGGTATGCGCCAAACGTCTGACACAGGCCAGTAAATTACGGACTCGTTCAAAATAATGATAGAGTGTAGGGACATCCTGTTGACCATTTGCATCCGCACAAAATCTAGAAAGTAAAGATGAGGTTGGTATGAAATTACAAGGGAAAACCGCCATTGTTACTGGCGGTGGTACGGGTATTGGACAGGCCATTGCCAAACTATTTGCCGCGGAAGGGGCCAATGTGGTGATCACCGGCCGTCGCCGGGAGAAGCTCGAAGAGACCATTGCCCAAGCCAATATGCCATCGGTTCAACCATTCGTTGCTGATGTGGCCAACCGCGAGCAAGTGGCAGCACTGGTCGAGTGGACAACCGAGCGCTTTGGGCAGATCGATATTCTGGTCAACAATGCTGGGGTGAATGTAGTCAAACGTCAGGTCCATGAGTTGGACCCCGAAGCGTGGGATTACATCATGGAGGTCGGCGCAACGGGTGTCTTTAACACCGTCCACGCTGTGCTGCCGCAAATGCGCGCCCGCAAAGATGGTTTGCTGATCTTGGTCTCGTCATTGTCGGGGGTACGGCCTTCGCCACTGGGTGGGGCAGCCTATAGCGCAGCCAAACACGCAGCTAACGCCTTTTTGTCGGTCTTGGCCTACGAGGAGCGGGACAACGGCATTCGCACCACGATGATCGCGCCGGGTGAGGTCAACACGCCGCTGCTGGATGATCGCCCGGTCAAAGTGAGCGAGGAGCACAAAGCGCGCATCTTACAACCGGAGGATGTGGCCGCAGCTGCACTCTTTGTCGCCAGCTTGCCGCCACGCGCCCACGTGCCCGAATTGCTGATCAAGCCCTTGACGCAAGCTTTTCTGTGATCCCGGGCCTGGAGCAGCGTAGGCTCATCTCTTAATCTTCCGGCTTCGGCGGCGCAATCCAACCCCGAGCGATTGCGCCCTCCAACAGGGATTGGGCGAATTCCCACAACGCAGTTGAGCCATCACCGATGGGGCCGAGCCGCCGCAAGACCCGCTCCAGCGTCGCTTGATATTCGTTCCAGGTGCCGCCATCGCCATAATAGTTTTGCAACATGGGCATAAAACGATCCAATGCATTGGCAAAGCGTGACTCGGGACTCTGGCGAGCATCAAACTCTTCCCACAGCTGACGCAGCTCCGCGGCCTGGTCGGCGGGCAGCAGCTTGAAAATCCGCTCGGCCGCGGCCAATTCGGCCTCCTGTTGCAGGGCCGGATCAACCAGCAAAAATGCCGGGGTATCCCCGGCATCGATCTCGACGATGTCGTGCACCAACAACATTTTGATCACCCGGTTGACATCGATCGGTTCGTCGGCATATTCGGCCAAGAGATAGGCCAACAGCGCCACATGCCAACTATGTTCCGCCGAATTCTCCCGTCGCTCTAGCCCAATCGGTCGAGAAGCACGCAAAACACCTTTGAGCCGTTCCAACTCGAGAATAAAGGTAATCTGCTGCTCAAGCCTTGTTTGCTGCTTGGTCATCGCAACCATCCTGCTAAAAATTGTCCAGCCAACACACCTGCTATCCCCGCGCCCACGCTACCGATCACATAGAGGCCAGCGCGTGGCCAAGCACCTTGCTGGATCAGTTGCACGGTTTCGTAGCCAAAGGTAGAAAAGGTGGTAAAGCCGCCCAGGAAGCCAGTGACCACCAGCAAGCGCAATTCACTTTTTTGCAACAGCGGCAGGCCCAGCAAAAAGCCGATCAGCAGACAGCCCACCACATTCACAGTCAGCGTAGCCAACGGAAACGCACTGCTTGGCCGCAGCCCTTGCAGCAAAACGCTGACGAGGTAGCGGCAACTAGCGCCGACAAAGCCCCCACAACCCACCAGCAATACGTGGTTACTCATGCTCGCTCACGTACTTTGACAAAGAGCGGGCTCGAGCCGATCTGAATGCCATCAACCGCGATCTCAATGGCATATTCGCCCGCCACCTTAAATTCGAGGTTTTGGGCGTTGATGATCAAGTTGACCGCGCCGCCCTGCTCATTCGTAAAGCGGATGTTGAGTTTGGCATCCACATTCAGCAACGGCTGGCCATCGGCATCGATCACCATGAGGCGGACGGTATGCTCGCCAGCTTCGATGCGGGCCGCTCGTAAGCGGGCCACTAGCGCGCAATGGGGATATTTGACGGGTAATTCGTTGGCCACGATCGTGTCGGCCGCGCCCAGGATATTCAAACGCCCGCCATATTCCGCAGCGGCATCACAAAAGGTCAGAATTTCGAGTTGCATATCGGGCTCCAGATGATTGGCAGCTTTGTTTTCCCTACGGAAGCTTGAGAGTTCATGGCGTCACCCGCCCAGTGGAAAACGACAGATCGGCCGCGCTGGAGGGTATTCGATCAAATCGATCGTAAGCAACTGGCCGGCCTGAAACACGTGGCTCTGCAAACAGAGCTGCACGGCGGTGTGGATTTGCTCACCGGCCAGCCCTTGCGCCACCGTGCAATGGGGAATCCAGTGGCCGGGTTGATAATAAGGATGTGCGATGTAGCCACTCGCCGCGGCGGCCGCACTATATGTCCGATGCAGCCCCAACAATTCCCCGGTCACGACCGGGGCCAGATAGACCACTCCCTGTGTGGTTGGGAAGAGGCCAATCGCTGTCAGTTGGATCGGCATCGGTGCCGTGCGTCTCGCGAACGCTTCCACCACCCCAGGCAGACGAGCTTCATCCACCTGCTCATACCCGGCCAGGCTGATGTGCGGGACAAAGCCGGTCCCAAGCAGGTCAAAACCGCCACAGGTCGCATAGATCTGCGCGGTCAGCTGGGTAATGCGCTCCGTGGTTTCGGGGTCAAAGTTCAGTTCAACCGCGTACCCCATCCGCTTTTCTCTCCTGCTGGTTCTCCACAAATCCCTGCACGAGAGATTTGTGGAGATTTCCAGCGCGCTAGCTGAATCGTGGTTATTCCGCCAACTCGGCCAAACGCTCGGTGAGCTGCGTGCGGGTGGTTTGCAACTCGCCTTGCTTGTTGCGCTCCCGTTCGATCACGGCCGGCGGTGCTTTGGCGACAAAGTTCTCATTGCCTAACAAGCCCTCGATCCGCTGCAGTTGCTTATCGATATTCTCAATCTCTTTTTGCAACCGAGCACGCTCTGCCGCCAGGTCGATCAAACCCGCCAGTGGCAGATAGGTGGTGACGCCACCAGCAGCCAGCGTAACCGCCTTGGCTGG
>CAZMRA010000241.1:0-7911 GCA_964568485.1 uncultured Caldilineaceae bacterium
TCCAAACGGTGATCGTCTTCCTGTTTGGCGGTATGACCCTCGTCATGCTGGATCGCACGACCCATTTTCTAATCAACGTCGGCCTGATGATCTTGTTGGCGGGGGCGCTCTTCCGCTGGCTCTTTCAGCGTGAAGGCCGCAACCTCTATTTCCTGATCCTAATTGGGGTCATCTTCGGCACGTTTTTCAGTAGCTTCAGCAACTTTTTGCAGATGATCCTTGACCCCAATGAGTTTAGCATTCTGCAAGACCGGATGTTCACCAGCTTCAACAATGTGGATCAGCAACTCTTGTGGGTCTCAGTGCTCTGCATTGGTGTGGCGACGGCATACAGTTGGCGGCTGGCCGACAATTTGGATGTCCTTGCGCTCGGGCGCGACCAAGCCATCAACCTCGGCGTTGATCACGCCTGGGTTGTCAATCGTCTAATGTGGGTGATCGCCGTCATGGTAGCGGTCTCGACTGCGCTCGTTGGGCCAATCACTTTTTTCGGTCTGCTCGTCGTCAACCTCACGTACGGGGCGCTGCCCACCTATCGCCATCGCTATCTCATTCCCGGGGCCGCGCTGCTCGGCGTGATTGCCTTGGTCGGCGGCCAATTGTTGGTCGAACGGGTCTTTACGTTCTCCACCAGTTTAAGTGTGATCATCAACTTTCTGGGTGGGCTCTATTTTCTCTATCTGTTACTTAAGGAGAGCCAAGCGTGATCGAATTACGCAATGTGACCAAAAAATATGGCGGCAAAGCAGTTGTCGACAATGTCTCGTTGACAATTCCCAAAGGGGGCATTACCTCCTTTATTGGTCCGAATGGCGCTGGCAAAAGCACACTCTTGTCCATGATCAGCCGTTTGTTGACGCGTGACCACGGCGAGATCCTCATTGATGGGCAAGAGATCGGTCAAGTCAAGAGCAGCGAATTGGCCAAAAAGCTGGCCATCCTCAAGCAGGAGAATCATGTCAACGTCCGCCTCACCGTGCGCGACTTGGTCAGCTTTGGCCGCTTCCCCTATTCACGCGGGCGCCTCACCAAAGAAGATTGGCGTTATGTGGACGAGGCCATCGACTATATGGAATTGAGCCCGCTCCAGCATCGCTTTTTGGATCAGTTGAGTGGTGGGCAGCGCCAACGGGCCTTTGTGGCGATGGTCATCTGCCAGAATACCGACTACATCTTGCTCGATGAGCCGCTCAACAATCTGGACATGAAGCACGCCGTGCAGATTATGCGGGTGCTGCGGCGCATGGTGACCGAGCTGAACAAAACGATCCTGCTCGTGATCCATGACATCAACTTCGCTTCCTGCCACTCGGATACCATTGTTGCCCTTAAAGATGGCCGCGTGGTGCGGCATGGTCCGGTCGAGCAGATCATCGATTCCACGGCACTTCAGGAAATTTATGAGCTACCAATCCGCATTGAAGAGATCGAGGGTAATCGCATTGGGGTGTATTTCACCTAAGCAGCCATTAGCCAACCGGCCAACCGGCCTTAGCCCGCTTTTCAAGCTTGCTTAACTCGAATTCATTGGTCTTGTTAAAGCAGCAGTGGACTTTGCTTAACCATTTCTTGCGGATGTTCAGCGCAGAATCGGGCCGGATTCCAGAGAAAATCGGTGTTAAAACCGCGATTTCTTGTGCTACACTGGCAACCGTTCTACGGCTTCGGCCATATCGTCATCATTTACAAAAAAGGCTTGCCCAGTCTGATTTCAACCCGAATGGGTATCCAGCAAGCCACAGTCAATTTGATTCGGAAGTAGTGAGGAGCAAAAATGAAGCAAAAGTATGGGCAACTCGCGCAGCAGATTGTTTTGCTGATGATGGCCTGTTTGTTATTGGCGGGTTGTGCTGTGCAAGTACCGGCAGCCGCCCCCGCAGCCAGCCAAGATGCCGCAGCCAGCGAAGCTTCCGCGGACGAAAGCGCAGTTGCAACGGTCGTCGTCACGCACCCCCAAGGCGAGACCACCGTGGCCCAAAACCCGGAAAACATCATTGTCTTTGATTACAGCGCCCTGGATACCTTGGACCAACTTGGCATCGACAGCATCGTTGGTGTCCCGCAAGGCAATGCAATTCCTGCTTTGCTGGCCAAATATCAAGCCGATCCTTATGTCAATGTGGGCACACTGTTTGAGCCTGACTACGAGAAGGTCAACGAATTGAAGCCAGGGCTCATCATTGTGGGGGGACGCTCCGCTGCAGTCTATCCAGAATTGAGCGAGATTGCCCCCACCGTAGATGTGAGCACCAACAACGAGGATCTCCTGGACTCGATGAAGGCCAGCTGGACCAACCTTGGCATCATCTTCGACAAGGAAGCAGAAGTCGCCGCCAAGATCGCCGAGATCGACGCTGCGATTGCCGAAGTGCAAGCCAAAGCGACCGAGCGCGGTGGCACCGCCTTGATTGTCATGGTCAGCGGTGGCGAAATCAGCGCCTATGGCCCAGGCTCACGCTTCGGGGTGATCCATGATCTCTTCGGCGTCGCGCCGGTGGTCGAAAATATTGAAGAGGCCACCCACGGCGATGCGATCTCCTTCGAATTCATTCTCGAATATGATCCTGACATCCTCTTCGTGATCGATCGCGATTCTGCGCTCAACACGGAAGGCGCCTTGGCCGCCGTGGAAGTGCTCGACAACGAGCTGATGCACCAGACTAAGGCTTGGCAGAATGACGACATCATCTATCTGGATGGGGCAATTTGGTACTTGGCCAATGCGGGCATTGGCACCTTTGCTACCATGGTCGACGAAATCTCGACAGGGTTAGACTAAGGGATAGTTCATGCTCAATGGTTCTGGTGCCCAAACGCAATCAGCAAATTGAGCCCAGAATCATTGAGCATTACTAATCAGAAAGGAACTCTTCCGATGGCTACACCCCAAAGTGCACCGCCCCGTCGAGGGCCACGACTGCTCCAAGTCGTGCGAGTTACCGATGTTACACCCCGCATGCGCCGTATCACGCTCGGTGGTGAGGATCTCACCGACTTCCCCAGTGGGCGCCAGGGATCACACGTAAAAGTATTTGTCCCGCGACCTGGGCAAGCAAAACCTGAATTGCCGACACTAGGGCCTAATGGCCCTGTCTGGCCCCCCAAAGAAGTACGTCCCTTTACGCGTACCTATACCATCCGCCACTTCAACGAGGTCACACGCGAATTGGACCTCGATTTTGTACTGCACGGGGATCATGGACCAGCTGCAGCCTGGGCCAACAACGTCAAACGGGGGGATTATATTGGGATTGCTGGACCGGGTGGACGCGGTCCCATCTCACGCGAGGCAGATTGGTATCTGTTTGTGGGAGACGAAACCGCCCTACCAGCGATCAGTGCTCATCTCGAAACTTTGCCAGCCACTGCGCGTGGCATTGCCTTGATCGAGATCGCCGATGCGGCAGAAGAACAAGCTCTGCAACACCCAGCTGGTATCGAGTTGATTTGGCTGCACCGCAACGGCATTCAACCCGGCCACAGCCAACTGTTGATCAACAAGGTCCAGACCTTGACCTGGCCGACCGAGGACGAGAAGATCTTTGCTTGGGTGGCCACGGAAGCAACAGCCACGACCGAGGTGCGACGCTATCTCCGCCAAGAACGCGGCTTGCCCCGTGAACAGATCGAATCGGTTCCTTATTGGAAAGTCGGCAAAGACGAAGATAGCTATCACGACGAGCGCCATCAAACGATGGATAGCCACGAGAATGATTAAACGCTATCGCCACAGCTTCACGCCTTGCCGTCAGTACTGCTGAAATTTACCAACAGTGCATCAGCAATACGATTCGCAGAGCAGTCATGCTTGATCTAGAAGAATGCGCTCTGCACCTTGCCTCCTCGGTCGTCACCACGGTCGAGGAGGCTTTTTTTTCCGCCATTCCCTGCGATCCTCAATCCCTTAAGCTTGGTTGAGTAGAGACCCTTGCCTCGGTTAAATCACCGCTTCACCTCAATCAAAGGAAGCGTCTACCGCTGCCGAAATCGCTATACTCAAAATCTGCCCACAAAGCCCCCAAAAGCTGTGTTATGATGGCCGAGTTTGAGACCGACGGTTTACAGAGGAATTGTGCTTATGACTGTAACTTCACCCGCCCTGCCACGACCTAGCCCAAGTGTGCGTCCATGGCTGTTATTACTGGGCGGTTTGCCGCTTTGTGCACTCTTATTGGCGATGGCACTTTTAGCGAGCATCGCCTTTGGGGCGGCCGATATTGACGCTGCCACTGTCTGGGAATCCATTGTCGCCTTTGATCCCGAAGACACCAGTCATTTAATCATCCGCACACTACGCCTACCCCGCGCCCTCACTGCGGCCATTGTCGGGGCCTCCCTGGCCGTAGCCGGAGCGATTATGCAGGGATTGACGCGCAATCCCCTGGCCGACCCCGGGTTGTTGGGCATCCAAGCCGGTGCGGCCTTCGCTGTGGTGGGGGCGGTCTTTTTCTTTCGCATCAGCGCACTTTCAACCTACGCCATCTTTGCCTTTGTTGGCGGCGGCCTCACCGCAGGCATCGTTTATGCCCTCGGTTCAGCAGGTCACGGCGGACCGACACCGCTCAAAATTACCATTGCCGGGGCCGCCGTGAGCGCGCTGATCTCCTCGCTGACCACAGCCATGCTGCTCTTTAACCAGCGTACCTTGGAAGAAGTCCGTTTCTGGCTGGTGGGCAGCGTCGCCGGCCGCGACTTTAACTTGATCAGCCAAGCGCTGCCTTATCTGGTGGTGGGGCTAGCCCTTGCGTTGATCCTCGGCCGCCAGATTACCACCTTGACCCTAGGGGATGATGTTGCGCAGGGGCTGGGCCAAAATACCACGTGGATCAAGCTCCTGAGCGCGATTGCAGTCGTGCTCTTGGCTGGAGCCTCAGTGGCGCTCGCCGGACCGATTGGTTTTGTAGGCTTAGTGATTCCCCATGTGGTCCGCTTTTTTGTCGGTGTTGACTATCGCTGGATCCTGCCCTATTCGATGTTGCTGGGTGGCGCATTCCTGGTCGGCAGCGACGTGATTGGTCGGGTGATCGCGCGGCCGAGCGAATTAGCCGTCGGCGTCATGACTGCTTTGATCGGCGGGCCGGTCTTTATCGCCCTGATTCGCTGGAAAGTAAAACGATGACTAGCAACTATCCTTGGCTCATTTTGCGCACCACGCGGCCACGCCTGTCCTTCAAGCTAGACCGCCGGGTGCCCATGATCACCTTGATTGCGTTACTCCTCACCGCTGGTGTGATGATCTGGAATGTCGGCACGGGAGAATATCCCATTCCGCCGCTAGATGTCGTCCGCACCATCTTTGGGATCGACACGGGGAACACCGATCACAGCTTTGTGGTGAATACGCTCCGCCTGCCGCGGGCGCTGGTTGCGTGGTTGGTAGGCGTGATGTTGGCCTTGGCGGGCGGCATTATGCAAAGCCTCACCCGCAATGCGCTGGCTTCGCCCGACATCACTGGGGTGACGGCTGGGGCCAGTTTGGGTGCGGTCTTGTTGTTGGTGGCCTTTCCCAAAGCTACCGTAGTTTCGTTACCACTGGCCGCCTTGCTCGGTGGACTGGTCGTTGCCGGGTTGATCTATCTACTCGCCTGGCAACAGGGCGATTCCCCCATCCGCCTGATTTTGGTTGGCATTGGCTTGAGTGCAATTCTCAGCGCGGCGCAATCGATCCTGATGTTGCGTGCGGATATTGAACGCATCCAGCAGGCGCTGTATTGGCTGACTGGCAGCATTTATGGGCGTTCGTGGAATCATCTCTTTGCACTTTTGCCCTGGTGCATTGTGCTGATCCCGATGGCGCTTTTGGCGGCTCGGTCGCTGAATGCGCTGCATCTAGGCGAGGAAGTTGCCCGTGGATTGGGCACGCCGGTAGCTTGGCAACGTGCGCTGCTGCTGTTGATCAGCGTGGGATTGACTGGCGCGGCGATCAGCCAGGTCGGTGCGATTGGCTTTGTCGGCTTGATCGCCCCCCACATGGCGCGGCGATTGGTCGGTCCAGCCCATGAGGGTTCGCAACCAGTTGCGGGGCTCATTGGCGGGCTCTTGGTTTTGGCAAGCGATTTTGTCGGTCGCACGCTCTTTGCCCCCATCGAAGTACCAGCCGGGATCATCATCGCGCTCGTCGGTGCGCCCTTTTTTATTTATTTACTGTGGCGGCAGCGCCGCAGCCTATAGAGCTTACTGCACGATCGCGCGTCTCAGTTCATACCGAATTCATCGATTGTTCGACTTAGCTTGCGGAGTAGCTTTGTGTTAAAGACAGAACAGCTTACGCTGACCTACGATACAACCCTGATTATTGATCAACTAAGTGTGGAAGTGGTAGGTGGCCAAATCACCGCTTTGGTGGGCCCCAATGGCTGCGGGAAAAGCACACTGCTCCGAGGATTGGCGCGTTTGCTCAAGCCCAAATCAGGGGCAGTCATACTCGAGGGGACCGCCATTCACCGCATCCCCACCAAAACGCTGGCCCGCCAAATCGGGATCCTGCCACAGAACCCGATCGCGCCAGAAGGGTTGACGGTACGTGAATTGGTAGCCCAAGGCCGTTACCCACACCAAACCTGGTTCCAGCAATGGAGCGAGGCCGACGAAGCCGCCACCACGAAAGCACTGGCCATCACCAACATGACGCCACTGGCAGACCGCCCGGTGGATGCGCTTTCGGGTGGGCAGCGCCAACGCGCCTGGATCGCCATGGCCCTGGCCCAAGAAACCGAAATTCTGCTGCTAGATGAGCCGACCACCTTTTTAGATATGGCCCACCAGCTCGAAGTCTTGCACCTGCTCGAGCGCTTGAATCAGGAAGAAAAGCGCACCATCATCATGGTCGTGCATGATCTTAACCATGCTACCCGCTTTGCGCAGCAAATCATTGCCATGTCGGCGGGCAGAATTGTTGCCCAGGGGACACCACAAGAGGTAGTCACCCCGGCCACAGTGCGTTCGGTCTTTGGGGTCGAAGCCGACATCGTATTGGATCCGCGTACGGGGACGCCGCTGTGTATTCCGTATAGCTTGTCGAATGGCAGCGAAGAAACACAAGCGGTGTCGACAACCAAGAATGGCTTTGTGACAGCAGCCCCGTCGCTCGCGCTGCAGTCGGCGAACTAACGCTCACCTTACAATTACGTCATTCGTCCAGTATACACTGCTCACTGTTTGTAGTATGCTCGCTTTGCCGGCTGAATAACCGACAACAACCCTGAAGTCCCACCTTTTTCCTTCAGATCTTAGCATGCTACAGGAGTAAGTTATGAGGCAACCAAGGCAACGAGCAGCGAGCTGGAGCGCCATACGAGCGCTGCGATGGATAAGCAGTGTCGGCTTGTTAATTGGCGTCGCCTGGCTGAGCCAGGGGCTGTACTTCGACCAACCACTGCGGGCCCAAACCAGTGGCTATACGGTGGAGGGCAATATCATCCGCGATCCACAAGGCCAGCCCATTCAATTGCATGGGATCAATTGGTTTGGCTTTGAGACACACGAGCATGTGGTGCATGGATTATGGGCACGCAACTGGCAGTCGATGATCGTGCAGATGAAAGAGCTGGGCTTTAATGCAATTCGTGTCCCTTTTTGCCCAGCCACCTTACAAGCTAGCTCAGTATCAAGCATTAATTATGGGCTGAATCCCGACTTGGCGGGCAAAAACAGCCTCGAAATTCTAGATCTCTTCTTAACTGAATTAGATGCCCAAGGATTTTATATTCTGCTCGACCATCACCGCCCCGACTGTAACGCCATCTCGGAGCTTTGGTATACGGGCACGTATAGCGAAGCCCAATGGATTGCCGATTTGGTCTTTGTAGCGCAACGCTATAGCCATCTTCCCCACTTCTTCGGGATCGACCTAAAAAATGAGCCGCATGGGCCAGCCACTTGGGGGACGGGCAATGCGGCCACCGATTGGGA
>CAZMRA010000242.1:0-7825 GCA_964568485.1 uncultured Caldilineaceae bacterium
TGGCGCGGAACGAGCCGCCCCAGGAATCCGGCCGGCCGAAAGTCGTCCATGAAGTACGGCAGATCGATGAAAATGGCGCGGGCCCGGCCGATGGTCAGGAAGGCGTCCTGCTGGCGGGCGATGAGGCGAGTTTTATCAATGGCGTAGTTGTGCGTGTCGATGGGGGTTTGGTCCTAGGCACTTGAAAGCGGAAACCGCATGAGCAGCCCGCGCGTCGCCATCATTATCATCAACTGGAATGGCCGTCAGCATTTAGAAAATTGTCTGCCCTCATTGGCGGCGCAAAGGTATCGCGACTTTGAGATCATCCTGGTCGACAACGGCTCGACCGATGATTCGCTGGCCTGGGTCCGCAGCCACTTTCCCCACATTCGCGTTCTCGAAAATGCCAGCAATCAAGGCTTTGCCGCACCCAATAATCAAGCGATCTGCGCCAGCCAGAGCGAATTTGTCGTTCTGCTCAACAACGATACCGTTGCCGATCCAAACTGGCTGGCAACCTTAGTCGCAGTTGCCGACCGCGACCCGACCATTGGCATGGTGGCCAGCAAAATGTTATTGGCCGAGCGCCCGGGCATCATCGACTCGGCAGGGATTGCGCTCGACCGTAGCGGCTTGGCCTGGGGCATTGCCGCGGGACAACCCGATCTACCAGTCCCGCCGGGCACCGTGGTTGAGGTGTTTGGCGCCAGCGGTGGGGCAGCGCTCTATCGCCGCGCCATGCTTGACGAGATCGGGCTATTCGATGAGGATTTTTTTGCCTATTTGGAAGATGTGGACTTGGCGTGGCGTGCCCAGTGGGCTGGTTGGCGCGCCGTTTATGCAGCCGATGCGGTGGTTGAACATCATCATTCTGCAACCAGCAACCGCATCCCCCATTTCAAGAGCCGCCTGTTGGGACGCAATAAACTTTGGCTGCTCGCCAAGAATTATCCATTTCCCCACCTTTTGTGGTATCTTCCCCTTATCGCAAGCTACGAATTGATGTCCTTGGCGCGGGCGGCCTATGAACGGCGGCTCAGCAGCGCGTTGGCTGGGCGCATCAACGCGCTCCGCCACTTGCCCGCCATGTGGGCCAAACGGCGCACGCAGATCCGGCGACGCTCGGCGCAAAGCATAATGGACCAATTGCACCCAGTCGTTTCTCCCTGGCAAACCTTGCAGCGCTACACCCATGTGCCATCTATGCCCACCACCGAAAGCGAGTACAACCCATGACCTCGCTACTGACCGGTATCAGCCTCGGATTTAGTGCGGGGATTAGCCCTGGCCCACTAACCACATTGGTGATCAGTACCACGTTGGAGCGAGGCTTTATGGCCGGTTTGCGGGTGGCTGTGGCTCCCCTGCTCACCGATGCCCCAATCATTCTGCTGAGTTTGTGGGTAGTCAGTTCCCTCAATCCACTGGCCGCCGCGCTCTTGGCCATTACCGGGGGGCTTTATTTGATCTGGCTGGCCTTCAAAACCCTGCGCTCCGCTCAGTCTGCACAATTAATCTTGGATGCGCCATCAACTCAATCGCGCCGCCAAGATTTTGGCCGCGGCATCTTGGTCAATCTGCTCAGCCCTAATCCGTGGCTCTTTTGGCTGACGGTTGGTGGCCCTTTGCTGACAGATGGCGGGAACGCAACGACTTGGAACGGGTTAGGCTTTTTACTCGGCTTTTATCTGTTACTGGTCGGTTGTAAAATTGCCTTAGCTTGGCTGGTCGCTGGCAGTCGGCGCTATTTGACCCCGCTTTGGTACCGGCGCGTGTTGGCTGGAAGCGGCTGGTTGCTGCTGATCTTTGCTGGCCTGCTCTTGTGGCAGGGTACACAAGGTTTGATGACCTCATCACTCTGAGCAGTCTATACGCGCTTGGCATAAGCACTCGTAGAGCCTGATTCTGTTGCGATGCAACTTCTCTAATTCGTTTTTCAACTGCACAATTACAAAGGAGTAATCATGGATAAAGTGCGGATCTGTATTGTGGGGATGGGGATTGGACGATCCAATGGGCGCGCATTAGCCCGCAACCCACGCGGACAAGTAGTCGCTTTATGCGATCTGCTCCCGGAGCGAATGGAAGAATTCGCCAGTGAGCTACCTGGCCCTCTCAAGTTCTACACCAGCTATGAAGAGATGTGCCAAGATCCTGACATCGATGCCGTCTTTGTGGGCACGCCCAATCAATACCACGCGCCCGTTGGCATCGAGGCAGCGAAAAATGGCAAACATGTGCTCGTCACCAAGCCCCTGGCCGACTCACTAGAGGCGGCGCGCAGTTTGGTCGAAGCAGCGGAAAGCGCGGGGGTCGTCAATATGATGTCCCTCTCCACCCGCTTTGATCCCTCAGTGCAATATTTGGGGCAACTGGCGCAGGCTGGCGAATTGGGTGAGCTCTATTACGCCCGCGCCCGCAGCGTCCGCCGGATTGGCATCCCGGCCTGGAGCCTCGGCTTTATCCAAAAGGGTGGCGGTGCCTTCCGCGATATGGGTGTCCACGTGTTGGATGCGATCTGGTGGCTGTTGGGCATGCCCACCCCAGAGAGTGTCTTGGGTGTTTCCGGGGCCAAATTTGGCCCGCGCGGTGAAGGCTATTTTGGTCGTTTTGCCTTGCCTGCCGATGAATTGGCCAAACGATACGCAGCGGACGATTATGCTGGCGGCTTTATCCGGTTTACCAACGGCGCCGGCGTACAGGTCGAAAGCTTTTGGGCCTCGCATCAACCCGAAGAATTCCAGCTCGAGCTGCTGGGCGATCAAGCCGGGGCCAAGATGCGCCCGCTCACCATCTACCGCACGGTGAATGGCGCCACGCAAGATACCGTCATCCAACATCCACTGGCCAATGCCAAAGATGCCTCGTGGGATAAGATCGCCGATCACTTCATCGAATGTATTCTCGACGGCGTGCCCTGCCAAGCACCACTGCGCCATGGGTTGATTGTGCAGGAAATGATGGAAGGTTTGCTGGCGAGCGCCGATAGCGGGAAAGAAGTGCGCTTTGGCGAATAAAGCAGCGCAGTAACTGCCTCATCGCTCAAAGCAGACATGGGGCAGTTTATGGAGCTTGTTCTTGTAGCCAACGGATGATCTTCTGGTCGGTGACGGGAAAGGGAAACTCGGCCAGTTGCTCAATGGTCACCCAGCGCCAGTCGGCACAGCCGATCGTTTGCGGCGTGCCGTCAACGTGGCGAGCATGAAAGGCATGGAGTGTCATACGAAAGTGGGTGAAGGCATGCTTGAGCACCAATGCAGCCTCACCCACTTCGATCTCAATCGCCAATTCTTCGCGGATTTCGCGCTGCAAACAGGCAGGCAGATCCGCATCGGTCAGTTCCAACTTACCCCCCGGAAATTCCCACAATCCGCCCAACATCTTATCAGGTAAACGCTGAGTGATCAGCAACGGTGAGCGCAGCGGTTCGCCTTGCCAGATGATGCCAGCCGCCACATCGACATGCGGCGTGCGTTTGCGAGCAGGCATCACCGGGCGCTGGCGCTGGGTTCCATTGGCGGCGGCTTGGCAAAATTCCATCACGGGGCAGATGAGACAGCGCGGATTCTCCGGTGTGCAGACCGTTGCCCCCAGCTCCATAATCGCTTCATTGCACGAG
Organism: uncultured Caldilineaceae bacterium; assembly: GCA_964568485.1. Classification (GTDB taxonomy): domain Bacteria; phylum Chloroflexota; class Anaerolineae; order Caldilineales; family Caldilineaceae; genus CFX5. The sequence goes on from CAZMRA010000242.1 coordinate 3,602, forward strand.
CCAGCACTATTCGCCGGCGCGGCCTCCACGAGCTCACGGGCCATCTGCCACAATTGCTTGAGCGTCTCTGTTTGGTTGATCGGTTGATCGAGATCGGCCAAGCGGCTGAGCACCCGTTTGACATTGCCATCCAGAATCGGCTCGGGCTGGTTCATAGCCAGGCTGAGGATCGCGCCGACAGTGTATTCGCCAATCCCCGGCAACGCCAATAACTCGCGGCGGCTGGTGGGCAATTCGCCACCGTACTGTTCGACAATCTGCTGGGCTGCCCGCTGGGCATTGCGGGCCCGAGCATAATAGCCCAACCCTTCCCACTGTTTGAGCACACTTTGCAGATCAGCCGCGGCCAGATCGGCCACGGTGGGGAAGCGTTGTAACCAGCGCTGATAGTAGTCGATCACCGTTTCGACGCGCGTCTGCTGCAACATGATCTCGCTGATCCAGACGCGATATGGGTCACGCTGACCAGCGGGCGCGTCGCGCCAGGGCAATGCTCGTTGATGGCGTTCATGCCACTCAACTAACTGGCGCGCAATATCACGATATGGGATGGGTTTCATGCGGTGAGGGGCCAAGCCGAAATTCACGGCTTTAAGCAGGCGGTGGTATCATCATACACTGGCCGAACGTTGTTACCACGAAAAAGAGTATCAGTGCCACCCACATCCACATCGGCAAGCCCATAAATGCGGGGCGTTTCTGCTTTTTGGGCTGGGGTTTGGGCAAAGGTGTCTGACAGCGCCAGCACACCGTCTTATCTTCCGGGTTCCAGCGGCCACAATTTGGACAGTCCATTCAACTTCTCCTTGCTGATCTCGGTAGGATACATGGTAACATACACAGAATAAGATGACAAGGCGCAAGCACAATTAGACGAGTGACAATCGTTGTTTGATGACTAGCGTTTGACGCGATCGTTGATTACAGAATTGCCATGGATTTTCTGTGACCCATTCTCATACCAACTTCTTATGACACAAATTACGCTCCAGGCGACACCTCCACAGGCGCCCTTGCAAAATCCACACTTTCAATCGTTGTTGAACCAATGTGTCCATTGTGGATTGTGCTTATCCGCCTGCCCGACGTACAACGTCTTTCAAACGGAAATGGATGGCCCGCGCGGGCGCATTCAATTGATGCGGGCTGCGGCAGAAGGCCGCATTGGCACCGATGGCGCTTTTACCGAACATCTCGATCTCTGTCTTGGCTGCCGAGCGTGCGAAACAGCCTGCCCTTCTGGCGTGCAATATGGCCAATTGCTCGAAACCACACGCGCGGCCATGTTGGCCAACCGGCCGGTGGGGCGTGGCGAGCGGCTACTGCGCTGGTTTGCCCTCCGCCAGATGATTCCCCATCGCGACCGCTTGCGGCTGATGGCGCGTCTATTGCAGCTCTACCAAGCCACGGGGTTGCCCAAGGTTGTGCGTAATCTGCGCCTGCTGCCCACCCATATGCAAGCGATGGAAGCGCTGTTGCCGCCACTCTCGACTCGGTATCCCGATTACCGCCAGCCAGCGCCGGCCATCGGCGAAAAGCGCGGCACCGTGGCTTTCCTCTATGGCTGCGTGCAGGATGCCTTCTTGAGCCCAGTCAATGCCGCGACCATCCGTGTGTTGCAGCGCAACGGCTACGAGGTCCATTTCCCGGCCGCGCAAACGTGTTGCGGCGCCGCACCTTTGCACATCGGCGAGCAAGCGTTGGCTCGCGAATTGGCTCGCCAGAACATCGACGCCTTCATGGTGCACGATTATGACGCCATCATCAACAACGCCGGCGGCTGTGGCGCCACGCTGCTCGAATATGCGCATCTACTGGCCGATGACCCCGAATACGCCGAGCGTGCCCATCAGTTTGTCGCCAAAGTGCAAGACATCAACCAAGTCCTGGCCGATCATCTGCACACGCCGCCGACTGGCACAATTACGGCGCGTGTCACGTATGTGGATTCCTGCCACCTACGGCATGGACAAAAGGTCGTGCGTCAACCCCGTCAATTGTTGCGGGCGATCCCGGGCGTCACTTTGGTGGAACTCAAGCAGCCAGATATGTGCTGCGGCAGCGCGGGGGTCTATAACATTATGCAGCCGGAGACGGCCGACCAAGTACTGGCCTCGAAGATGGCCGATGTAAGTGGCACCAATGCCGAGATCATCGTCACCAGCAATACGGGCTGCCACATGCAGATGATCCACGGCGCACAACAGCGCGGGCTGCGAGCCGAAGTGCTGCATCTGGTCGAGCTGTTGGATCGCTCTTATCAAAAGGCAGAGCGCCAACCGAATGGGTGAAACGTTTATGGCAACCACTGCAAATTTACAACCCTTGGCGCAGCTCTTCGATAAACGCCAATTGATCACCAACCCCATCGAACTGATCACCTATGAGGTCGACGCGGGTTTTGACCGCGGGCGCCCCGATGGGGTCTTTTATCCGCAATCCGCTGAGGAAGTGAGTCGGGTAATGCAATGGGCCAGCGAGCACAAGATCCCGCTGATCGCTCGCGGCGCCGGAACCGGCCTTTCGGGTGGCGCGGTCCCCGAACATGGCGGGCTGATCATCGAATTTGCCCGCATGAATCGGATCTTGAACTTTGACCAAGCTGGCCGTGCAGCAACGGTGCAAACCGGTGTGGTCAATCTTGTTTTGGATGGCGTGGCCAAACAAGCTGGTCTCTACTATCCGCCCGATCCATCCAGTGGTCGCTCCTCCACCATCGGCGGCAATTTGGGCGAAAATGCCGGTGGGCCGCACTGCTTCAAATATGGGGTCACTACCAACTACATCACCGGGCTGGAAGTGGTCCTGGCCAATGGACGCATTTTGCGCTTGGGGGGCCAAGCGTTGGACTATCCCGAGTACGATTTTGTGGGCGCTTTGGTCGGCAGCGAAGGCACGCTGGGCATTGTCACCCAGGCCGAAGTGCGTTTGCTGCGCAACCCGCCAGGTGTCAAGACGTTGATGGTCTCCTTCGCCTCGATCGAGCAAGCTGGCCAAGCGGTCTCCGCGGTCATCGCGGCGGGGCTGGTACCGGCCACGCTCGAAATGATGGACCAAAAGATCATGCGCATGATCGAGGAATACTCGGGCGCAGGGATGCCAGTCGATGCCGAAGCGGGGCTCATCGTCGAGGTGGATGGTTACCCGGCCAGCCTCGACAGCCAAATGGAAGAGATCGCCGAGATCCTCACGCGCCACGGCGGGTATGATCTACGCATTGCCCAATCCGAAGAAGAACGCCAGAAGATCTGGTATGGCCGCAAGAGCGCGGCCGGGGCCGTGGCTCGCTTGGCGCCGAGCTTCTATTTGGTTGATATTACCGTGCCGCGCAGCCGTTTGGCCGATATGCTGGCCGCGGTCGATGATGTTTGCCGCCACTATGATCTGCGCGCCGGTCATGTCTTCCATGCGGGTGATGGCAATCTCCATCCGCTCATCTTGTGCGATGCCTCGAATCCGGAGCTGATGGCGCGGGTATTCGCCGCCTGCGATGAGATCGTGGCGCATTGTTTGGAGCGCGGGGGCAGCATCACCGGCGAACATGGTGTGGGCATCGAAAAGCGCAAATATATGTCGGCCATGTACAGCGGGGCAGAACTCGCCGCCATGCTCGATCTGAAAGCACTACTCGATCCGCAAGGGTTGCTCAACCCCGGGAAAATTTTCCCCGAGCAGCGGCCACCGGTCCAACGCAGCACCGCCGCCCCGCTCAGTGGCGATCAACTGGCGCCCACCAGCACCGATGAAGCGGCAGCCACTTTGGCCGCCTTCAGCCAAGCGCGTCGCCCCGTGCGGATTGGCGGCTCCGGGCCGGAAGCGGACGAAGCCTGGCTCACCACCAAGAACCTGAGCGGCGTGATCGAATATGCGCCGAATGACCTCTACATCACCGTTGGGGCAGGTATGCCTGTACAGGAATTGCAAGCCTTCTTGGCCGAGCACAACATGCAAGCGCCGCTGGCTGCGGCTTGGCCCCATACCACCATCGGCGGGTTGATCGCGACGAACACCAATGCGCCACTGCGGATGCGCTACGGCGCGCTGCGCGACGTGCTGATCGCCACCACCGTGGCTCTGCCCGATGGTCGAGTGATCCGCGCCGGGCGCAATGTCGTCAAAAATGTCGCCGGGTATGATCTAGCCAAACTCTTCGTAGGCTCCTATGGCACCTTGGGACTGATCTGCGATGTCACACTCAAGGTGATGCCGTTGCCGCGGCAGCAG
>CAZMRA010000243.1:0-317 GCA_964568485.1 uncultured Caldilineaceae bacterium
CCGCGTTGATCTTGCTCGGACGGGCCCGGCAACGCACGCCGTTGGTGATTGGGGCCTGGCTGGCCCTGGGGATGGGACTGATTCCCCTGCTGCTTTACTACAACACAGGCTGGTGGCAATTTGGCTATCGCTTTAGCCTCGATTTCATGGTGCCGATCATGGTCTTGTTGGCGGTGGCCGCTGGGACTGGCCTCTCCTGGCCCATGCGTGGCTTGATCCTGACCGGGGTCGCGGTCAACCTGTATGGTGTCGTTTGGTGGCATAGTTAAGTTTCCGCTCTATCCTGCTTGCGCGCAGCCTGTACGCAACTTGTTACG
>CAZMRA010000243.1:327-7808 GCA_964568485.1 uncultured Caldilineaceae bacterium
AGGGGTTTCCCGCCGGGCAGCGCGTTTTCCTCAACCAAAGAACCAAGGAGCAAATCATGGAAGGAACCTTTCTCCCCACGACTGCCGTCGAACGTGAACAACTCGATTGGGGCACGCTCGGCTGGATCAGCCGCCCCAGCTCCACCGGTGCTGCACAGCTGGTGGTGATCGAAGTGAATTTGCTGCCCGGTTGTGGCCACAACTTCCACAAACACCCCGACCAAGAAGAAGTGATCTACGTGCTCGCTGGCCAAGTGGAACAGTGGCTGCGGGAGGAAAAACGCTTGCTCGGCCCCGGAGACTCGGTCTTCATTCCAGCCGACGTCGTGCACGCCTCCTTCAACATCGGCAATGAGCCAGCCAAAGTCTTGGCGATCCTAGGGCCGTGCGTGAGTGACGGCGGTTACGTCTCGGTTGAAGTGGGCGATCAAGCGCCCTGGAACACGCTGCGCTGACCAGTAAACGCCAGCTCAGCGACGCATGCTGCACCAGTAGTCCGAAAGGAGGCAGTGATGCCCAAAACAGTTGTGCTTGTTGGTGCGTTGGACACCAAAGGCCCCGATTTTGCCCTAGTCAAACAATTGGTCGAGCAGCAAGGTCTGCAAATCCTGACCATCGATTTCGGCGTAATGGGGGAGCCGACCTACCCACCCGACATCGATCGAGCGGCCGTGGCCAGTGCCGGCGGTGGGAACATGGCCACGCTGGCCGATGGTCAACACAAAGATGAGGCGATGCGAGTGATGGCGGCAGGTCTGGCCGTTGTCGTGCGGCGCCTCTTTGACGAAGGCAAGCTGGATGGCATTCTCGGCATGGGCGGCAGTGGTGGTACTTCCATTGCCACCGCGGCCATGCGCACCCTGCCGGTCGGTGTCCCCAAGGTGATGGTCTCCACCCTCGGTGGAGGTGATGTCAGTGCGTACGCTGGCAACAAAGATATTGTTTTTGTCCCCTCCATCGTCGATGTCGCCGGCATCAACCGCATCAGCCAAACCATCTACACCAACGCGGCGGGAGCCATTTGCGGCATGGTGAAGATGGAACTGCCGTCCGGCGATGGCGGGCGTCCGCTCTTGGTAGCATCGATGTTTGGCAACACCACCCAAGCCGTCGAACGGGCGCGGGTCAAATTGGCCGAACCTGGCTACGAAGTTTTGATCTTCCACGCTACGGGCACCGGCGGCCGCGCCATGGAAAGCCTGATCAGCGACGGTTACATCATCGGCTCGTTCGATCTGACCACCACCGAGTTGGCGGATCATGTCTGTGGCGGCGTGTTGAGTGCCGGTCCCGATCGCTGCTTGGCCGCCGCTCGGGCGGGGATTCCCACCGTGTTGGTGCCCGGCTGCGTCGATATGTGCAACTTTGGGGGCATCGAAACCGTGCCCACCCACTATCGCCAGCGCCAGCTCTACCAGTGGAATCCCGACATCACCTTGATGCGCACCAATGTCGCCGAGAATCAGCAGATCGGGGCGCTGATTGCCCAAGCTGCCAATGCCTCGACCGGTCCCGTCACTATTTTGTTGCCCTTGCGCGGCGTCTCGATGCTCGACAGCCCTGGCGGCCAATTTTGGGATCCTGAAGCCGATGCCGCCTGCTTTGAGGCCATCCGTAACACGTTGCGCACCGACATCCCGCTCATCGAACTTGATTACAACATCAACGACCCGGCTTTTGCCGATTATGCAGCACAAACGCTCTTGGATATGCTCACATCCCATGGGTCGGCTGTTGACCCGCACGCAGCCCCGACCCAACCGACCAACTAACGCTGCCCTGCCGCGGCGTCCACCAAACTTCAATTTGGACATTCTTGCTGGATCAACTACCCATGCCACCTCAAGCATTACCTGTTACACCTGCACGTGTCCCCAAGCCCAGCGATCTCCGCATCCTCTGGCGCTGCTTTAGTTACCTCCGGCCCTATTGGCGGATCACCGCTGGCACCTATGTCGCAATGGTCCTGATCACCGCATTGGCGCTGATCATTCCGCAATTTATTCGCTGGATCGTCGACCACGGCATCCAGACCGAAAATCGTTCGCTGCTGGCCTGGTCGGTCGTCGGTCTGTTGGCGCTGACTTTCTTCAAAGGGGTCATCACCTTTTTGCAAGGTCGCTGGAGCGAAATATCTTCGCAAAATGTGGCTTACGATCTGCGCAACGCCATCTACGATAAGTTGGCGACGCTCTCCTTTGCCTATCACGACCGTACCGAGACCGGGCAACTACTTTCCCGCGCCATTCAAGACGTGGACCGAATCCGCTTTTTGACTGGGCGTGCAGTGCTACGCTTGATCGAAAGCAGTGTGTTGGCACTTGGTACCTTGATCGTCTTGCTCTTTATGAACCCTGTGCTGGCCCTCTTGAGCATGGCGACGCTGCCGCTCTTGGTCCATCGCGGCTATGAGTTTGGCCGGCGTCTACGCCCCTTCTCGCTGGCCGTGCAGCAACAATTGGCGATCTTGACCACTCGTTTGGAACAAAATCTGCGGGGAGCGCGTGTCGTCAAAGCCTTTGCCCAAGAAAAGAATGAAAGTGACCTCTTCGCCACCGAAAATGATCGCTGGTTCGAAGTCTCAGCCCAGGCCGCACGACTGCAGGCGATCAACAACCCGCTGATGGATCTGATCGCCAATATCGGCACGGTCTTTATTATCTGGTATGGCGGGCTGCTGGTGATCCAAGATCAGCTCACGCTGGGGGAACTCGTCGCCTTCAGCACCTATCTCGGCCAGTTGCTGCAACCAGTGCGCCGCCTCGGCATGATCATCCCGGCGATCTCCATGGCCGCCACCGCGGGCGAACGCATCTTCGAGATCCTGGACACGCCCTCGTCGGTAGTCGATGCCCCCGACGCCTATCCGCTGCCCCCCGTCACCGGGCATGTCCGCTTTGAAAATGTTGGCTTCTCTTATTTTGGCCACCACCAAGTGCTCAAGTCGATCAACTTGGAAGCCAAACCCGGCCAGGTGATCGCCCTGCTGGGCGCAACGGGCTCGGGCAAATCCTCAATCATCAACTTGATTCCACGCTTTTACGACCCGAGCGAAGGCCGCATCACCATCGATGGTCATGATCTGCAGCAAGTGACCTTGGCCTCGCTACGCGACCAAATCGGCATTGTACTGCAAGAGACAACGCTCTTCGCCGCCACCATCCGCGAGAATATCGCCTTTGGCCGACCTGATGCCAACGAGGAAGAGGTGATCGCGGCGGCCAAGGCGGCGCAAGCGCACGACTTTATCACCCGCATGCCCGACGGCTACGATACCGAAGTGGGTGAACGCGGGGTCACGCTCTCAGGCGGACAAAAGCAGCGAGTTGCCATCGCCCGCGCCCTGCTCAAAGATCCGCGCATCCTGATCCTGGATGATGCCACCGCCAGCGTCGACACCGCCACCGAGCGGCAGATCCAACTGGCATTGGCGCGGCTGCTGCAAGGGCGGACTTCGTTTGTGATTGCCCAGCGGCTGAGCACGGTGCGGCTAGCCGATCTGATCGTCGTGCTGGAAAAGGGGCAGATCGCGGCAATGGGCACGCACCAACAATTGCTGCAGAGCTCGGAGCTCTACACCCGCATTTATCATGGTCAATTGCGCCCGCAGGAAGCGCAGAACGGAGCATCGCCTACCACCCTGCGTACGCAACCTGCTGCAGCAGATTGAGAGGCGAGGAGCTAAGTTTCCATCGTGCAAGAGCGCGCCGGTTAGATGATCGAGTGATTGGTAATCACCTTTAGAGGAGCAAAGACGATTATGGGTTTTTCGTTAGGGGGCGCCAATATGGGGCCGCGCGGCATGTTGGCAAATTATGCCAAAGCCAGCGACGGCGCGGCCTTTGACCCACGCGTGGCGCGACGTTTATTGGCTTTTGTCCGTCCGCACTGGCAGCGGATGGTGTTGGCCTTTGTATTGATGTTGCTCGCAACCGCACTCACCCTGGCCACACCCTATCTGATGAAGCTAGCGATTGACCAGGCGATCGCCCAGGGCAATCTAGGTGAACTGAACCAACTGGCTATTCTGTTGGCCTTGGCCTATGTCGGCACATTTCTGACCAACGCCGGGCAACGCTATCACCTGACCTGGGTGGGGCAGCGCATTCTAGCAACGCTTCGCCAACGCCTGTTCGACCATCTCCAGCGCTTGCCGCTAGGGTATCACGACAAACACATCATCGGTGTGACCGTCTCACGGGTGATCAACGACGTCGGCGTGATCAACGAGTTGCTCTCGCAAGGGCTACTCACCATGATCGGCGATACGTTGCTGCTGGTCGGTATTGTGGTGGTGATGGTTTCAATGAGCCCCAAACTGGCGCTCTTCACCTTTTTGGTCATGCCGGTGATGGTGATCGTTACCCAGCTCTTTGCCCGCTTCGCCACCGTTGCCTTCCGCGATACACGGGCCAAAGTCGCTGCGGTGGTGGGCGATCTCGCTGAAAACATCGCGGGCATGAAGGTGATCCAAGCCTTTGCCCAAGAGGACGCAACGAAAGAACACTTTGACGAGATCAATCGCGAAAATCGCGATTCGCAGATTGCCGCGATGTCCCTTTCATTTCTCTTTCTGCCGGCGGTCGAGTTTTTGGGCGCCGTGGCCATGGCCATTGTCCTCTGGTTTGGGGGCATTGCCGTTGCCCGAGATGAAGTGACGATTGGTGTACTGGTGGCATTCATGGCCTATGTCACGCGCTTCTTTCAGCCGATTCAAGAGTTGAGCCAGCTCTATACCACCTTGCAATCGGCAATGGCTGGCGGTGAACGAGTCTTGGAGTTGCTGGACACCGAACCTACGGTCGCCGACCCATCCGATGGCCGGATCATGCCGCCGATTGAGGGGCATGTGGAGTTGCGCGATGTCAATTTCGATTATCGGCAGGATGCGCCGGTCTTGCGGTCGATCAACTTGACGATTCCCGCCGGTCATACGGTGGCGCTGGTCGGGCCAACCGGGGCAGGCAAAACCTCAATCGCCAATCTAGTCGCCCGCTTTTATGATGTCACCGGCGGTGAAGTGTTGATCGACGGCATCGATGTGCGCTCGGTGACCCAAGAGTCGCTGCGCCGGCAGATGGGCTTGGTCCCGCAAGATCCATTTCTCTTTTCCGGCACCATCCGTGATAATATCCGCTTTGGCAAGCTTGGTGCGGATGACGCAGCGGTGGAAGCGGCGGCGCGCTTGGCCAATGCGCACGAGTTTATCATTCTCCAGCCCGACGGTTACGACACGCAGATCCTGGAAGGTGGGGCCAATCTGTCGGTGGGGCAGCGCCAATTGATCTGCATTGCCCGCGCCGTTTTGGCCGACCCGCGCATCTTGATCTTAGACGAAGCCACCGCCAGTGTGGATACAGTCACCGAAGCGTTGATCCAAGAGGCGTTGGACCGCCTCCTGAAGGGGCGCACATCGATCGTGATCGCACACCGCCTGAGTACCATTCGCAACGCGGATCTGATCTGCGTGTTGCAGGCGGGCGAAATTGTTGAACGCGGGAGCCACGATGAGCTGTTGGCTGCCGGAGGTCTGTATGCTAGCCTCTATCAGCGCCAATTTTTAGCCGCTGAAGAGTTTGAAAAAGTTTGAGTTGGAGGACAGAAAGCTGTTTATGAGTAATCATTGGCGTGTAGCCGCGCTCGATATGGACGACACATTATTGCGCAGCGATGGTTCGATCTCGCCGCGGACGGTGGAAACCTTACTACGCTGGCGTGAAGACGGTCGACAATTGGTGATCGCTACCGGGCGCCCGCTGCGCACAGTCCATGCTCCGCTCCCCAAGGAATTACACGATCTCGCGATCGTCTGTTATAACGGCGCCGAAATTTATGTCGCCGGCAACAAGGTCCACGAGAACTTAATTCCAGCGGAAACTGTGCAGGAACTCGTTGAGCGGATCTTGTTCGCCGAGCCCGAAGCGACCGTGGGGCTAGAGGTGAATGGCGAACTCTATCTCAATCGCCCGCTCGAGCGCCGCACCGCCTATCAAGTGGCCGATTTATTGGAAATTGCTGCCCAACCGGCGGCAAAAATCTTGATCTTCGGCGAGCAGACGGCAGCCCTGGCACCCGTCTTGGCCGCGGTGCCTGCCACGGCCAGAACCTTGCTCTCGGCCCGGTATCACCACTTTGTGCAGATCTTGGCAGCTGGGGCCACGAAAGCCGCCGCCCTGAATGTATTGTTGAATGAATGGTCGATCCCCTTGGCCCAAGCGATTGCCTTTGGCGATGACACCAACGATGTGGAAATGTTGGCGGAATGTGGTTTGGGAGTGGCGGTAGCGAACGCGGCGGATGAGGTCAAAGTGCACGCCGATCACATTACTGTAAGCAATGATGAGGATGGCGTGGCCCTGGTTTTAGAGCAATTGTTGAATGGCGAAACAATTGCACGTACAGGGAGAAAGGCTTATGCAACGGCTTAACCGAATGTATCTGGGTAGAATCGGGCTTTTGCTGTTCAGCCTCTGGTTGATCCCGGCGCCACTTGCTGCGCGGCCAGTCATGCAAACCACGCTCTATCCTACCGAGGTGCGGGCCATTCGCGTCCTGCAAAATGTGAATGTACGCAGCGGCCCCGGCACGCAGTATGAGCGATTAGGGCGATACACCGAGGGGCAGGTGGTCGATGTCTTTGGCACCAACGCGGCCGGCAGTTGGTGGAATGTGCGCTGCTTGGATGGCAGCGTCGGCAATTGCTGGGTCACTGGCGCCACCGATACCACCCAACCGACCGCCCCACCTCCGACACCGGTCAGCCCCATCCGGATTCAATTTCCGCCGGGGGGCACATCGGCCACGGTGCGCGGGCACGCCGCGCCATCCACACCGGTCATCTACACCTTGCGGGCGCTGGCTGGCCAGCAAATGAGCGTCCAGATCAGCTCGCCCGACAATCGGGCCAATTTTGCAGTTGCGAGCGCGGATGGCACACCCTACAAGCGCTTCACTCATGAAAATCGCAGCTTCTCGTTCATTTTGCCGAAGACGCAAGATTACACCATCATCGTCGTGAGTAATACGCGTGCGGTCGATTTTAGCCTGACGGTCAGTGTCGTCACACCCACACCAGCGCCGCCCGCGGCCCCGATCCGTATTCGATTTCCGGCTGGGGGTACTTCCGCCACCGTCAATGGCTTGGTGGGACCATCGCAACAGCCGCGCTATGTGCTGCGGGCCATGGCGGGGCAGGAGATGTCGGTGCAGATCATCGCGCCGGGCAATTTGGCCAATTTTGCCGTGACTGGTGCAGATGGCACACCCTACAAACGCCTAGCGAGCGAATCGCGTTACTTCTCCTTCACGCTTCCCAAAACGCAGGATTATGAGATCAGCGTGGCGAGCGCTGGGGGGACAGTCGACTTTAGCTTAATGGTCACCATAAGATGGCCTAGTAGCCCGCCAACCAATGAGCCGATCCGTTTACAATTCCGGCCGGGCGCTATTTCCGCTGAAGTGATGGGTAGCCTGCCCAACCA